>JBKACM010000014.1:0-21348 GCA_046269335.1 Alphaproteobacteria bacterium
GATCGTGACCGATCAGCGCCCTCAATCGCCGGCGGGGCCGTCCGGCCCCTTGGCTTGCGCGCGAACGATCGCGCGGGATGACAGGTGACAACGTGGTCAGGTGCGGTCAATCGGGTGAACCCGATTGATGGTGTGGACGATCGCTGCCCCTGGTATCAGCCGTCGCCCTTCTCGTCCCGAATCGACAGGATCGGGTTTTTCACCGGCCACCAAATGTTCAGCCTGGGGTCGTTCCATAACAGCGTGAACTGGCTGGAGCGGTCGTAGTCACTGGTCTGCTTGTAGTGGAACATCGCCATGTCGGACATGACCACGTGGCCGTTGCCGAAGCCAGCCGGGATCAACACCTGGCGCCGGTTTTTCTCCGAGAGGGTGAATCCCTCCCACTGTCCGAATTGAGGGTGGCCCTGGAGGTTGTTCACCACCACCAGATAGAACCTGCCGATCAGGCAGGACACCAGCTTGGTGGTACGGGCATCGCCATGGAGCCCCCGCAGCACATGGCGCGAGGAAACCGAGATGTCGTCCTGGACGAAGTTGGCGGTGATGCCGGCCTCGCGATAGAGCTGTTCATTGTACAGCTCCACGTACTCGCCCCGGAAATCCTCGAAGTTGGTGGGGGGATCGATGAGCAGAACCCCATCCAGTTTGGTCTTGGTAACGTTTACTTCTGCCATCGCGAACTCTCCTTTATTGCATGGGGTCCCTCCAGCTAAGCACCCACGCCCCATATCACCACAGATCCGGCAGCCGGGGGACCCAGCTTGGCCTTGGCAAAGGACAGGACGCCCAGGGTAACCAGCATGTCCATCTCACCGGCCAGAATGTGGCGGCGCAGATCCTCCGGCGTCGCCAGCACGATTTCGATCCCCGATTCCGAAGGATCAAACCGGGGACGCGCCCCCAGGGCCGCGAACATGTGAACCGTGGCCGACTCCCGCTGGTTGGCCAGTCCGGAACTGCCGATGGGCAACCATTGCTCGGCCTCGTAGCCGGTCTCCTCCCGGAACTCCCGCAGCGCCGCCATCGCCGGCGACTCTCCGGGTTCCACCCCTCCGGCCGGGAACTCCAGAGTCAGAGCGGCGCGGGCCGGGCGGAACTGGCGTACCATCACCAGTTTGCCCTCGGGTGTCAGCGGTACGATCACCACATGGTCCGGGCCGGTCAGCAGGTAGAACGGCTGTCCCCCCATGTTCCATTCCGGTCGGGAGGGAATCTCCTCGATCGCGAACCAGGGCGTTTCGAACAGTCGCCGTCCGGAGGGGACCCCGTTCATCCGGTGGCTCCATTGCCGATGATCGTGGTGCCGCCGAACTCGAAACGGAACGGCACGTGCAGCAGGGACTCCAGCGCCATCTTTACCGCCGGCTGGTGTGTCTCCGGTACGTAGAACAGAAGGAACCCCGCCGAACCCGCCCCCAGAAGCTTGCCGCCCAGGGCACCGGCACGGCGGGCGGCGTCATAGATGCGGTCGATGCCGTCGTTGGAGATGCCCTCGCACAGGCCGCGCTTGCGCATCCAGGTTTCGTGCAGCATGGCACCAAACGTGTCCAGGTCGCCATCGCCTTCCAGCAACTGGCGGGCCTCGTCCACCATGCGGCGCATCTGGCGCAATTCGGCGGCCCGATCGTGAATGCCGGCGATCATCTTGCCCGCGATCACCGAGGCCATGCGGCTGGTGCCGCTGTAGAACAGCATCAGGCGATCCTGCAAGGCCGTCCATCGCGTTTCCGCCATCATCACCGGCGTCACGTCGATCCGATCGTCCGGATGGAATTCGATGACGTTGAGTCCCCCGACGGCGGTCGCCACCTGATCCTGGGAACCGACGTTGTCCCGCAACCAGTCCTGTTCCAGGGTCAGCGCCAAGCGGAACAGATCGGCGCGGCTGACGGCCTCCCCCCGCAGGGTCTTCAGAGCGAGAATGAGGCCGTTGGCGAAGGCTGAACTGGAACCCATGCCGGCCCGGGCCGGCAGGTCGCCATGATGATGAATCTCAAGCCCGCGTTCATCGGTGAAATTGAGCATCCGCAGGCCTTCACGAACCGCCGGATGGAGAATCTCGCCGATGGAGGTCACGTTCTCGATATGTGACCAGACGATGCGATGTTTCTGCGGAAAAAAGGGCGGCAGATAACGACAGGTGAGATAGCAGTACTTGTCGATGCTGGTGGACAGAACCGCTCCACCCTCCTGGCGATACCAGGCGGGATAGTCGGTTCCCCCGCCGAAGAACGAGATCCGAAAGGGCGCGCGGGAGGTGATGAATGCCATTTCCGCTCCTTGTCCTGGTCTGGTGTCACAGGCTCTCGTCGATCCATGCCACCAGCCGTCTCAGTCTTTCCACATCGCACGTAAAGGGGTAGTCCATGCCGTACAGAACCGGCACATCGCGTTTCGCCGGACACACGACGCGATAGTACATCTGGCCCTGGCAGGTGGCGGCTCTGCGGATCGAGCCGTTGAAGTTGTCGCCAATCTGGTTCCAGTGGTCGCTGAGGATATCGACCAGCGTAGCCCCTTCCGGCGCGAACGCCATGCTTTGCAGGCTGGCCCCATGGATACCGATGATGATGGAGGTTTCGGAAAACATCTTTACCTGATCGGCGAAACTGAAATCCTCTGGCACGACGATTTCGAACCCCATGGTGGACAGCATGTCAGCGACTTCGTCCTGATTGAGCAACCGCTGGTGGGAGAATTGCGCCGGGCGTCGTATCAGAAAAAAGCGCCGCTTGCGGACATTGCCGGGAAAGCCCTTGCGCCGCAGTCGACCCCGGATGCACTCGACGGCATGGGGGTAGGACAACAGCGCCGGAACGATGGCCTCCTGGAAGCGGATATTGCGGGAATATCCCTCCGGCCCGGTGTCGATGACATGAATCGCCGAGGTATCCACGTCGAAATATTCCAGAATATTCCTCTGCCACTGGGAAAGCCGGTGACAGATCACCGGCAAGCCCCTGACTTCCGGGGTGCTCGCCAAGCCCAGAAAATAAGGCAGGCACTCATGCAGGAAATGGCCGAAGTTGTTGCGCGTGGGAGCCACCACCACGGGGTCCAGAAAAATCGGAACGCTGTTGGAGACACCCAGAACGGCAAACCGCTGATCGCTGGAGGCGTAGGGATGCAATGCGTCCACCGGGCAGGCCTTGACCCATGACGTGTCATACAGCAACAGATCGTAGCTATTATGGAAGTACGTGAGCGTCGTATCATTCGACTCGTTGATGAAAAACATAACCGTCAAGTTGGTGGCTTTATGCCACAGGGGCGGTTCCTGAAGACTCATCCGCCCGTGTCCGGGGGTCATGGGAGGAATGTGAATCTGCGGCGTATCGAAATCACGGGCGCGGATCGTACCCTCCTCGCCGAAAGCTTCCCAGAACGTCTTGATCCGACCCACGTAGTAGTTCTGCTTCCCGCCGAAGTGCAGGGGGGTCTGGCTTACCATAACCTCCCACGCCCCCGCTTCCTCGATGGCGAGACCAACCTCGAACAAGGCCTCGTATCCACCGGCCTCTACCATGGCGTTTGCGATCTCGACGAGGGAATCGCGGGCCTCCCGACCCGCGCCGCCCACGATGGTCCGCAGGATTTCTTTCAAGGAATCAATCATCGTCATTCCATGCGTTCTTGCGAAGCACCCCTGATACGGCATCCAACGGGTCGTGACAAGGCTGTGCCGCACTCCGAAACGTTACAGTGGGGGTTCCGGCAGATGAGGGGAGTCCATCGCTTCACCCGATCACTCTGGTGGAAAAAACGAATTCGGCAAATTTTTCGCTTCATTTTTCGTGTGAACAGCGTATATCTGGGGCCAGACGCGCACGCGCACGTACCTCTGGCCATTTCGGTTACGCAACGACGTCAAAGCGTTCTCCAAGTGTCGTCGGCCCGGCAAAGCTCGTCGGATCCGGCAGCCTAGAGGATGTGGCCATGTTCGCAGTGTCCAAAGGCGCAGGTCCCGGACCCGTCTCCCGCCTTCGTATCCGACTTTCATCGCCCAGCCGTTTCGGCAGGGACGTTCGTGTCCCCTACCGCTGCCTGCTGGGGCGAAAGAATCCCCTTTCCAGTATCGGCGCCGCCTGAACTTAGGCGGCCGGACTGCATACTCCCCGTGGATGTGGCGTTTCTCGTGTACGAAAGGGTACGCGATGACTGAGAAGATACGTAATTTCCTCCGTGAACAGCGGCCTCCGACTCCGTGTCTCGTCATCGATCTTGACGTGATCGCCGAGAACTATGACAAGCTCCAGCGTTACCTGCCGGTGGCGAAAATCTACTACGCCGTGAAGGCCAATCCGGCTCCGGAAGTGGTTTCGCTGTTGAACGGCAAGGGTTCGTGCTTCGATGTCGCCAGCGTGCCGGAGATAGACCTCTGTCTTTCGTGCGGGGCTACCGCCGATCGTCTGTCGTTTGGCAACACCATCAAGAAGCAGACGGACATTGCCTATGCCTACGCCAAGGGAATTCGGCTGTTCGCCTTCGACAGCGAGACCGAGCTTGAGAAGATCGCCGAGGCGGCTCCGGGGGCGCGGGTGTTCTGCCGCATCCTGGTGGACAACAGCGGAGCCGACTGGCCGCTGTCACGCAAGTTCGGCTGCGATGTCGACATGGCCGTCAACCTTCTGAAACGGGCCCCGGAGTTGGGTCTGGACCCCTATGGTGCCTCGTTCCACGTAGGGTCACAGCAGACCGATCTCAATCAGTGGGAAATCGCGGTAGGCAGGACTGCCATGCTGTTCACCGCTCTCAACGAGGTCGGCATTGAGCTGAAGATGCTCAATCTGGGAGGGGGGTTCCCGGCCCACTACCGGTCCGACGTCTCCGAGGTAGATGCTTACTGCCACGCGGTGATGACCGCCATGACTCATCATTTCGGCAATCACCTGCCGGCGATGATCGTCGAGCCCGGTCGTTCGCTGGTTGGGGACTCCGGTGTCCTGGAGGCGGAAGTGGTGCTGATTTCCCGCAAGAGCTACGACGATCCGACCCGCTGGGTGTACCTGGACATCGGTCGCTTCGGTGGCTTGGCCGAAACCGAGGGCGAGTGCATCAAGTACCGCATCCAGACCCCGGAGCGGCAGGGTGCCACCGGACCGGTGGTTCTGGCAGGGCCGACCTGCGATTCCGCCGATATTCTCTACGAGAAATCCGGGTACGAGATGCCCCTGAACCTGAAGGAAGGCGACCGCGTCCGTTTTCTGGCCACCGGGGCCTACACCAGTTCGTACTCGGCGGTCGGCTTCAACGGCTTCGCGCCGTTGAGGTCCTATTTCGTATAGACGCTACGGGGTCATACCACCGGGCCGATGAGATAATACTAATCCGCGTTGATCGTGACCGATCAACGCCCTCAATCGCCGGCGGGGCCGTCCGGCCCCTTGGACGGTATGATTGGCCGGGCGGTATGACTCAAGAAATGCTGCCCAATAGGAAGGGTTGTCCATGTGGACTGGCAAAGATCGAGCGCGGTATGATCGCGATCTCCTGCCGCACCCAAGAGATATGGCGGAACGGGAAGTGCCTTCCAGAAAGGAATTGCTCTTTACGGGAATGCGCCGGAAAAACCGCATCGTCGTATCGCTCGCGACCGCCCAGTCCTGGCCCTGCCGTCAATGACAGGCCAAAAAAAATGGGGCGGAGGGGGCGGCGGATCACCGGATGATTGTGGTGTCCAGTTCCCGTTCGACAATAGCTACGCCAGACTGCCGGAGCGCTTTTATGCACGCCTTGAACCCACACAGGTCGCGGCACCAAAATTGGTCAGTATCAATCGGCCTCTCGCTTTGCAACTTGGGCTTGATCCCGAAGCCTTGACGTCGCCGCTGGGCGTCGAGATTCTGGCGGGCAATCGCATCGCCCAAGGGTCCGAGACGATTGCACAAGTCTATTCCGGGCACCAGTTCGGCAATTTTGTCCCACAGCTTGGGGATGGCCGCGCCATCCTTTTGGGTGAGGTCGTTGACCGTACTGGCGTGCGTCGAGATATCCAGCTCAAGGGCTCCGGCCGAACCCCCTTCTCGCGCAATGGCGATGGCCGTGCCGGACTGGGTCCTGTCATGCGAGAGTACATTGTCAGCGAAGCGATGGCGGCACTTGGGATTCCGACCACGCGATCGCTGGCCATTGTGACAACGGGGGAGATGATTCTGCGCGAGACGCCACTGCCGGGTGCTATCCTGACAAGGGTTGCCTCCAGCCACGTCCGTGTCGGCACTTTCCAGTATTTTGCCGCACGTGGCGATGTTGAAGCGCTACGGCTGTTGGCCGATTACGTTCTTGTTCGACACTATCCAGATCTTGCGGTTTGCGACCAACCCTATCGCGCGCTGATTGATCAAGTAATCGCGCATCAGGCGGAACTCGTGGCAAAATGGCTCCTCGTCGGCTTTATCCACGGTGTAATGAACACGGACAACACTTCGATTGCTAGTGAAACCATCGATTACGGCCCGTGCGCTTTCATGGACGTCTATCACCCGCAGACGGTGTTTAGTTTCATTGATCAGCTGGGACGCTATGCTTACGGCAACCAGCCACAGATTGCCGCCTGGAACTTGGCGCGTTTCGCGGAGACCCTTTTGCCACTGCTCTCCGATGATACCGAAACGGCTATGGCGCAGGCGAACGAATCATTGGAAGCCTTCCCGGACCACTTCTCCAGGGCACTGGCCGCGGGGCAGCGGCGCAAGCTTGGCATGTTTACCGAACGTGACGGCGACGCGGCGTTGGCAGAAGATCTTCTGAACACGATGGCCGAGGGTCACGCGGACTTCACGCTCACATTCCGGCACCTGTGCAATGCGGCGGCCGATCCGGAAGCGGAGGCTGACGTTCGATCTCTGTTTGACAATCCGGCGAGCTACGATTCCTGGGCCCTGCGCTGGCGGCAACGGTTGGCGGATGAGCCCCAGGACGGGTTGACGCGCCGAGCGAGCATGGAGGCGGTCAATCCCGCGTATATCCCGCGCAATCACTTGATCGAAGCGGCAGTGTCTGCGGCGGTTGAGCACGGCAACTACCGGCCATTCGAGGAACTCACGACGGTTCTTGGCAAGCCATACGAAGATCAGAGTGCATTTCCTGCCTACGCTGACCCGCCACGTCCGGAACAACGCGTCCGCTATACGTTCTGTGGTACCTAACCCGCCCGGCCCATGAGTCAAATCAAGGGACGGCCGGTATCAGTTGATCGTGTGGGCGATGCGGCTGATGTTGCTCAGCGAGGAGAGGTGCGCATATAGCAGGGGCAGAAGGCCGATCTTGCGCCATTCCAGGAACGTCTCGTCGGCGACGGCGTCCAGCTTTTCCCGGGAAATGGCCCGCAGCCCGTTGATCCGGTGGGCCTTCCCGGCCGCATCCTCCACCTTGATTTCCTGTTCGATCAGCAGACCGGCGTCGGCGATCCTCTGGAACAGGGCGCGGGTAGCCCGGCCCTCGGCCTGAAACAGGGTCAGATACTCGATCGTCTGCTGAAGGACTTTCGTCGGCTGTCCGTCGTCCTCGAACAGACGTTCCCCTTCTGTCTCGCTGAAGTGGGGTGCATTCCGTTCGATCAGCACGAACGTGCGGCCCTTGTCCTCGGTCAGGATGAAGGGATAGCGGCGAATGTGCGCCGGCAGATAACCGCCCGTCCACCGTGCCTGGTCATCCAGAAAGGCATTGCGCTTGCCGCCCAGCGACATCAGGGCCTGTGGCACGCAGTCCTCCATGGGGAACACGATCGGGCAGTGCCGCGCCATCTCCACCATCTCCGAACCGGCCAGCGGCGCGGTCATGAGGTCGGCCGCAAAATCCAGACGGTTTTGGGCCACGAGGCGGAGGTTGAGGTGCTTGGTCCGATCCAGAGCTTCCAGGTTGCCGAACATGGCCATCCTCACAACTGTTGCGCGGGATCAAAGATACCCCGCCCTGAATGAGGCTACTAGAGTCCGCGATCCATGTCCAAGCGCAAATCAGGCAGGACCAGGGCAATCGCATCTGGGATGCGATTGCCCGGAACCAGAATTACCCAAAGGTGGTGAACGACCCTGGCTTGACGAAGACGATTCGCATCTTCGGGCCGTTTCCGATATTCTCGTCGTCGTCGCCGAGGCCGGCTACGGACACTGTGGAGCCATGAAGGCCATATCGATCCCGCCGCCACTTGCCCTGCTGCTGCTGCTGGCTCTCCTGTGCGGGACCCTCTCCCCTGCCCTGTCCGCTCCGCCGGAACCGGCCAAGGCGCAGACCGATCGCGAGACCCTGACCCGTCTGATCTCGACCCTGGAGGATACCCGACAACGGGATTCCCTGGTCGCCGATCTCAAGGCCCTGCTGGCCGCTACCGATGCCTCGGCCACCAGACCGAAACCGGAATCGCTCAAGGGCCAAAGCCTGTCCGAGACGCTGGGCGGACTCCGCCAGGGTCTGATGGAACGCCTGCAGGCGGCGGTCGACTCCCTGGGTACGGCACCGCTGGCCTGGACCTGGATGGGGCAGTGGTTCCAGCCCGGCACCTGGTCTTGGTCTTCGTCCAATCTCCCGTGGCTGGCCGTGGTCCTGACCCTGGCGGCACTGGTGGAGAGCCTGACCGGCCTAGCGCTCCGGCCGGCCCGGCGCTGGCTGGGTCGCTCCCATGGGCTTGCCACCGCTCTGTTGCTTCTGGCCTGTCGAGCCAGTGCGCCGGTAATGTTCGCGTTTACCGTGTATGCCCTGGCCCCAAGACTGTTGACCCCGGTACCTGAGGCCGCGACTGGAACCGGGATGGGAATCGGCATTGGTCTGACCCTGATCGACCCCACTCTGCTGTTCGCCCTGGAGGTGGCGTTGACGCGGCTGATAGCGAAATTTCTGGTCATTCTGCTGCGCTTTCTGCTGCGGATCGCCAGAGAGGATCATGACCTCCGCACCTTGCGCGAAACGGCGACCCGGGTCATCCAGATCGGTCTCTATGGACATCTGGGACTGACGGGTCTGACCCTTGCCGGTTTGCCGGACGCCGTGGAGCCTCTGCTGCGGGAGATAGTCAACGTGACTCTGGTCATCGCTTCGATAAGGCTTCTGGTCCGCCACGCCGGCGAACTCAATCTGCTGCTGGCAGGACGGGAAACCTCTGCCGACACCCCGGCACCGGAGTGGAATCATGGCCTCATCCTGGGGGTGGTCGGCCTGTACGCCATCTGGTTGCTGATCCCCGGCATGGAACCTGCCCGCTACGTGTCCGCAATGGTGGTCACCATGGCCACATTGTTGACGATGACAGTGGGATGGTCGTGGTCCCGTTCGACATTGCGGCGGTTGCTGGTCGCCTCCGACAGCACCGTCGCCAAGGCCAGGCAAGGTCTGTTTCGCATCGTTCATTTCGGTATCGGCACGGTTTCCGTCGCGGCGGGGTCGGTGGTGATTCTGGAAGCCTGGGGTCTGCCGGCGGTCACCTGGCTGGCGTCTCCCAGGGGAGGGCGCCTGCTTGGCGATTTGATCGTGCTGCTGTTGACCCTGTTCGTGGTCGTTCTGCTGTGGCAGTTGCTGAACATCGCCTCGGCCCGCATTCTGGCTCCCCAGCTTGCCGGGCAGAGCCCTGGTGCCAGTCGGGCCCGCACCCTGGTGCCAATGGTACGGACCGTGGCGCGTGGCGTGTTGCTGGGCGCGGCCCTGCTGACCGTCCTTGGCGAGCTTGGCATCGACGTGACCTCCCTGCTGGCCGGAGCCGGAGTCCTGGGACTGGTCGCCGGCTGGGGCTCCCAGGCGCTGGTCAAGGATCTTCTGGGCGGGGTCAGCCTGCTGTACGAGGACACCTTGCGCGTCGGTGACGAGGTGGAACTGGGAGGGCGCAGTGGCACCGTCGAGTCCTTGAGCCTGCGAACCGTGCGGTTACGCGATTCCAGCGGCAACGTGCTGACGATCCCCTTCAGCAGCATCACCACCGTCGCCAATATGAACCGCGGTCCCACCACCATCGTGATCGATCTTCGGGTGTCAATTTCCGAGGATCTGAGCCGGTTCGTATCCGTCATTCAGAAAGTGGGTTCATGGCTGGCGGAGACTCCCGAGTATCGGGAACTGCTGACCGCTCCGGTGCAGGTGATGGGGGTGGAGGGATTCGACAACGGCGTCTGCGTCGTCCGGGTCCAGATACAGACCCCAGGCCGGGAACGCTTCCGGGTTCGCCGCGTGTTCAACCAGCGTCTGAAGGAGGCTTGCGAGGCCGACGGCATCACCGGACTGTTCCCGGTGACACCACCGTTCCCGGGGAGCTATTCTCCGAACACCACGCTGGCGATGGCTTCAAAATAGGCCCTTCGCCCCAGCATCAACAAATCATTATGACCGGCTCCCGGAACGGTGAGCAGGCGCTTGTTGACTGCCCCGGACTGCCGGTGGAGGGCGCGGGCGTCCGATACCGGGATGATCCAGTCCTCCTCCCCGTGCAGAAGGAGCGTGGGCAGGGTGACGCGGGCGATCTTTCCCAGGTTGTCGAAGCCGTAACGGGCGTCATCGCCGTCGGTGAAGTGGAGATCGCCGATCCGCTCCACCAGGGCCAGAGTGTCGGCAAAACCACTCTCGATGATCAATCCCGAGAGATTGGCCTGGTCGTGCAGGGCTACTTCGATGGCGGCGGCACTGCCCAGGGAGCGGCCCATGACGAACAGCCGGTCGCAGGCGGTGCCATGCATCGACAGGATCGACCGCACCGACTCGCCTATCACCCGCGCGTCCGCAATCAGAGCGGTGGCGGTAGGGGTACCGGTGCTGAGGCCATAGCCGCGATAATCCACCACGAACAGAGTGATGCCGAGCTGGGTGTAGAGCCGGGAAATCTCGTCGTAGTCCGATGCGATTTCGCCGTTGCCGTGAAAAAAGAGGATGACCGGCGCATCGTTCCGACCCGTCCTCTCGGCGGCAGTGGGGGCAAAGATCTTGCCACCGACGAACACCGTCCCTTCCACCGGAATCCGCACGGCACGCCCATCACCCGCCGGACTCTCGAAGCCCCGTCGCGGATGAAAAAGGACGCCCAGTACCTGGGGCTGATCCAGCAGAGGGAACAACGAACTCATGATGGTCACCTCCCTTTTCCGAAGCCAACCCCGCGTTGGAATCGCCCTGTTCAGATTCTTGTGACTGGAAATTCAGAGGTTTCTAATATAACTGTTGACTCACGCGCGGAGAGAGTAGTGCTTTTCCTCTGCATTGGGAATGGTGACGTTGGGGGTTCGGTGTGGGAGCGTACATCGGGGAGAGGTTCGGATCGTTTGGGGGTGTCTGTGTGCCGTTGAATGCGGCCGGGCGGCCGCTTTCGATCACGACCGGGCGCGGACTGGCCCTCCTTCTTGCCTCCGCGTTCTTCGTTCTGCCGGTGTCGATGGACGGAGCCCTGGCTGCCGGCGACAATCCCTGGCGTGGGACCGGCGGTGGCGAGTATGGCTCTCCTTCGGCCGCGACGGGGCTTCCCGAGGCTCGTCCCACGCCTCCGCCTCCGGTCGGTGGTGGAGACGTGGGTGGAGCCGCGCGTGGAGCGGTGCCGGCTTCGGTCTCGACGGTCTATCCTCCCCTGGAGGAGGGAGCCCCCACCCCGCGTGTTCCTGCACCGGGTGCCGGGGCTCGCCCGTTGACGGTACCCCTCGGCGGCAAGGCGGGAGATTTTCCCCCGCTGGATGACTCCGGTGGGGTGGACGCGAAGTGAAAAGTAACGCGACAAGCCCGAATTTCCATCCCTGGCGCGGTGACCAAGGTGATCCGCCGGTTCTCGGAATGGCCGGATAGCCCTCAGGGCGTCGGCTGTGCAAAGGCTCTGGGGGCTATCCCTCCTCCCGGTGTCACCGTCCCCTGAGGGAAGTCAATTGGAGATCCATTCATGAAAAAGATGCTGATCGCATCGGCAGTCGCTCTGTCCCTGGCTGCCGCGCTCGCACCGACAGGTGCCCACGCCTGGGGTTGGGGCAACATGGGACCCTTCGGCGGCAACAACGACGGCAGCGGAGACGGTAACTTCAACATGAGCTTCAGCGGTCGTGGCAACGGCAACGGCAGCGGCAGCGGCTATGGCAACGGCTACAACAACGGCTATTACGGCGGCGGCCCTTATGGCTATGGCCCGGGTTACGGCGGCGGCTATCCGGTCGGCCCCTACGGCTACGGCGGCGGTTATCCGGCTGGTCCCTACGGCTACGGCGGCGGCTATCCGGTCGGCCCCTACGGCTACGGCGGCGGCTATCCGGCTGGTCCCTACGGCCACGCCAACCCGGCGGCCCCGCAGCAGCAGGCTCCCCAGGGCAAGTAGTCGTCCTGAATCCACCCGACAGCCACGAGCCCCTGGCCCGTGGCTGTTGGTTTCAGGTTTCCACCCTTCGCTCCCGCAGCAGCGCCGCCACCGGAGCGTAGGAGCGGCGGTGGCAGGCGCAAACTCCCAGACGAGCCAGGGCCGCGCGGTGGTCTGCGGTTCCGTAGCCCTTGTGGTGTTCGAACCCGTAACCCGGAAAGAGGGTCGCCGTTTCCGTCATGATGCGGTCGCGGGTCACCTTGGCCACGATCGAGGCGGCGGCGATGGACAGGCTGAGACCGTCTCCCCCCACCACCGTCGTGACCGGACACGGCAACGTGGGGCCACGGTTGCCGTCGATCAGAGCGTGGGAGACCGCCAGCCCCGACGTCTGCTCGACGAGATGGTCAAAGGCTCGCCCCATGGCCAGAAACGTGGCTTGCAGGATGTTGAGGCGGTCGATTTCCTCCACCGACGCCGAACCCACCCCTATGGCCGCCCACTGGGGTAGAGCGGCAAAGCACCGCTCGCGCCGCTGCGGAGTCAGCCGTTTCGAATCGTCCAGATCCCGCGCCAGAACCGCCGGTAGGTTCTCTATCTCCAGGACCACCGCCGCTGCGACTACCGGCCCGGCCCAGGGACCACGACCGGCCTCGTCCAGACCGGCCACGGTCCCGCCGATCGATTTTTCCAGGGTGAAATCAGGCATGTCCTATGCCAGCGGGCTTGATATCAACGGCCTGATACCAACGGTACGAGTCAAGGTCTCGTGCCATTGGCATCACACCCTGCGCATGGTCTTGAACAGCTCGGCGTCGATGGTAAGGACGTCCATCATCCAGACCCTCAGGGTCTCGGGAAGAGCGGACAATGGCATCGAACCGTCCTGATAACCCGTGACGATCCTGCGAATCTCGTCCAGAAGACGGTCATGAATCTCCTCATGCTCGGCCTTCTTGCCGCTTTCCACCGCCACCATGGCCTCCTCCTCGAATTCGAAGTGGGCCTCCGCCATGGTATGAAACCCTTTCAGCGCGGCCACGATTTCCGAGGAATCCGCCGCGCGGTGAACCATCGAGGCAATCGAGTTCAACAGATCCACCAGCCGCCGGTGATCGTAATCGATCCCGGGGATACCGGTTTCAAACTCGTGACTCCACGCGATATAGACCATGATGCGCTTCCCCGGCGGGGCACGTCGGAAACACTGACTCTATCTGATGAGGGTAGCGCTCCATATTGTTCTGAACAAGGGATAACCACCAGGGTAATCGGGTGAACCCGATTACCCCTAATTTGTTCATGCCCCAGTCGCCGGGCGGGCGCTCAATGCGCCTTCTATGCAGCGTATGTTCTGGCAAAAACAGAGAGTCCATCACTTCACTCGATTACCCTGCGTGTTCCGCCGTGTCTTCTGGAGTCCCGATGTCTTTGGCGTTATCCTCTTCGCGCAAGGTCAAGGAGGGTTCCGCGTGTCCAGTATCGTTATCGAGCAAGTTCCGGTGCTGTCCGACAATTATGCCTATCTGCTGCATGATCCGGCCACTGGCGCGACCGCCGTGGTGGATCCCTCGGCGGAGGGGCCGGTGACCGCTGCCCTGGCCGCCCGTGGCTGGCGGCTTACGCATATTTTCGTCACCCATCACCATGCCGATCATATCGGCGGTCTGTCCGCCCTGAAGGCCGCAACCGGCTGTCAGGTGGTGGGTGCCAGGATGGATCGGGAACGGATACCGGATCTGGATCTTGAGGTCGGGGATGGCGACGTCATATCGGTCGGCTCCGCCCTGGCCCGGGTTCTGGCCGTGCCGGGCCATACCCTGGGCCATCTCGCCTACTGGTTCCCGGATTCCCTGGCGTTGTTCTGCGGCGATGCCCTGTTCTCCATTGGTTGCGGCCGCGTGTTCGAAGGCTCGGCTGGGGAAATGTGGTCCAGCCTCCGCAAGCTGCGCGCCCTTCCCGACGCTACCCAGGTCTTTTGTGCCCACGAATACACCCTGGCCAACGTCAAGTTCGCCCTGACCATCGATCCGGACAATCCGTCCCTGCGGGAGCGGATGCAAAAGGTGGTATCCCTGCGGGAAGAGAAACGGCCTACCGTTCCGTCGACCTTGTCCGAGGAGAAGGCCGCAAATCCGTTCCTGCGGGCCGACGATGCCGACCTCCAACGTCGGGTGGGTCTGCCGGATGCCGATCCGGTCGCTGTCTTCGCCGAGATTCGTCGTCGCAAGGATGTGTTCTGAAGCCATACGGGGAGACGACCATTGCTTGGTCTTGAAGACATTGCCGCAGTCCGGCGACTGGTTTCGATCGACATCGAAACGACCGGGTTTCCAATCGCGACTCCGGCGGAAATCCAGCGCATGCCCAAGGGAATGCGTCTTCCCGGCATCATCATCGAGATCGGTTGCATCGAGCTTGTGCGTGAGGCCGATGGCTGGCGGAAGGGAGAGAGCTATGAGCAGCGACTCAATCCCGACGGCCCCCTTCACAAGGCCTCTATCCAGATCCACGGCATCCAGCCCGCCACCTTGCGCAAGATGCCCCGGTTCCCGCAGATTGTCGAAGCGTTTCAGAACTTTCTCGGCGAGGCTCCCCTGTTGGCCCACAGCGCCTTCAATGAAATTTCCTTCCTGAATTACGAGTTTCATCGGGCGGGTCTGGCCTCCTGGGACGAATGGCCCTTCACCGAGGAGCGATTCGTCTGCACCCAGAAACTATCCCACGCTTTTTTCCCCGGAGCCTCCGGGTCGCTGGACGCCCTGTGCGACAGGCTGTGGGTGGATCGTTCCAACCGCTTCCAGTATCATGGAGCGCTGTTGGATGCCGACCTTACCGCCGATGTTTTCGTCAAGCTGGACGGCGGCTTCGTTCAGGATCAGGTACGCCAGCTCACTTTTGGTTCCGATCCGTCGTGACCGGAGACCGCCACGATTCCAGGCGTTCGATCCACTCCGGCGAGTCCCACTCGGTCATCCCGATCACCCGGGCGAACACCTGGCCTTCGGGGTCGATCAGAAGCGTCGAGGGCAGCCCGTTCACGTTCAGGGCCCGCGACAGGGTCAGACCAGGGTCGAAATATGGAGCCAGATGGTCGAGTCCGTTCTTTTCCAGAAACTGGCGAGCCGTCTCGGTGTTCTTGTCCTCGGAAATGGCGATCACGGCGAATTTCTCGCGGTCCAGAGTCTCTGCCAACCGATTCAGGGACGGCATCTCCCTCACGCACGGCGTACACCAGGTGGCCCACAGGTTGACCACCAGCAACCGGCCCCGCCAATCGGAAAGATGGACTTCGCGGCCGCTGCCGTCGGTGAACGCCACCGCTGGTGCCGGGGTCGGCGTCTTCAGCAGGGTGAGTCCGTGCCGCATCCCCAGAGCCGGCCGGCCGCCTTCCGGCACGGAGGCTTGCCTGGGAAGGGCCCACAATGCTATGCCCATGCCGCCGAGGAGGGCCATCACCGCGACGAGGGTCGAGACCAGTCTGTTTCCTTGCATCACTTTTCCCGCTTCCGGAACCCCATGACCAGCACCAGCGAACCCCCCATTTCCACCGACCCGCCCACTCCGGGCGGAGCCACGGCGGCCAGCGCCATGTGGGGCGGCCGCTTTGCCGCCGGGCCGGCGGCGATCATGGAACGGATCAACGTTTCCATCGGTTTCGACAAGCGGCTGTATGCCCAGGACATCGGAGCATCGAAAGCCCATTGCGCCATGCTCGTCAAGTGCGGGATTCTCTCGAACGAGGATGGTGAGGCGATCCAGAGGGGCCTGGATCAGGTTCGGACCGAAATCGAAAGCCCGGATAAGGCCTTTCCATTCCGCACCGAGATGGAAGACATCCACATGAACGTGGAGGCCAGGCTTGCCGAGATTATCGGCCCCGCCGCTGGTCGGCTCCACACTGCCCGCTCGCGCAATGACCAGGTGGCCACCGATTTTCGTCTGTGGGTCCGGGATGCCCTGGATGGCATCGGGGCGGCTCTGAGGGCGTTCCAGGCGGCGCTGCTGGATCAGGCGGAGAGACACATCGACACCGTCATGCCTGGCTTCACCCATTTACAGGCGGCGCAGCCGGTGACCTTTGGTCATCACCTGCTGGCCTACGTGGAGATGGCCGGGCGAGATCGCGGCCGTTTCGCCGACTGCCGGGGGCGGCTCAACGAATGCCCGCTGGGTGCGGCGGCGCTGGCCGGCACCTCGTTTCCCATCGACCGCCATATGACCGCCGCGGCTCTGGGCTTCGACCGGCCGATGGCCAATTCCCTGGACGCGGTCTCCGACCGGGATTTCGCTCTGGAGTTCCTGTCCGCTGCCGCCATCGCCGCCGTACATCTGTCGCGCCTGGCCGAGGAAATGGTCCTGTGGACCTCGGCCCAGTTCCGCTTCGTCTCCCTGTCCGACGCCTTCACCACCGGCAGCTCGATCATGCCGCAGAAGCGCAACCCCGATGCCGCCGAGCTGACCCGCGCCAAGACCGGCCGGATCGTCGGCAACCTGAACTCGCTGCTGATTGCCATGAAGGGGCTGCCGCTGGCCTATTCCAAGGACATGCAGGAGGACAAGGAACCGGTGTTCGAGACCGCCGATACCCTGGAGCTATGCCTGGCCGCCATGACCGGAATGATCGGCGACATGACCGTTCACGCCGACGCCATGCGCAAGGCCACGGCGGTTGGATTCATCACCGCCACCGATCTTGCCGACTGGCTGGTACGGGTCCTGGGCCTGCCGTTCCGCAGGGCACACCACGTCACCGGTACCCTGGTCAAGATGGCCGAGGCCAGAGGTTGCGATCTGGACCGGCTCCCCCTTGCCGACATGCAGGCGGTGGAGCCGGGCCTTACCGAGGCGGTGTTTGATGTCCTGAGCGTGAACGCCTCGGTCAACAGCCGTACCAGTTTCGGCGGCACCGCCCCCATCGCCGTTGCCGCCGCCATCGCCGCCGCTCGACGGCGATTTCTACAGGAGTAGCCCGGAAATGCCGCTCCGACTCCCTGGCTTCCCGCTGGTCGTCGCGGTCCTGGTTCTGGGGCTGTCCCTGGCCGCCTGCGGCAAGAAGGGACGGCCGGAGGTTCCGGAAGACAGCACTTATCCCAGGAAATATCCAAAGGCGGAACTCCAGGAGAGTACAAGGCGACCCGTTCCCGTCTGATCCGAGGTTCCGCATCGTGTACGCCTACATCCTCCGACGTCTGGCGCTGATTCCCCTGACGGTGCTGGGCATCATGGTGATCAATTTCGCCGTGGTGCAGATTGCGCCGGGGGGGCCGGTGGAACAGGTTCTGGCCAAAATCAAGGGCACCGGGGGCGAGACCACCGGCCGTTTCTCCGGCGCGGCTGGCGGTGAGGTCCTGCGGACCGGGGGCGGAACGGGGGCCGACAGTGGGGGCAAATACCGGGGTGCCCAGGGGCTCGATCCCCAGTTCATCAAGTCCCTGGAACGCCAGTTCGGCTTTGACAGACCGGCCCATGAGCGTTTCCTGATCATGATGGGCAACTATCTCACCTTCGACCTGGGCAAGAGCTATTACCGGGACCGGAGCGTCCTCGCCCTGATGGCGGACAAGCTGCCGGTGTCCATCTCTCTCGGGCTGTGGAGCACCCTGATCCTTTATCTGGTTTCCATTCCCCTGGGCGTGCTGAAGGCGGTGCGGGATGGCTCGCGCTTCGACGTGGCCAGCAGTTGGGCCATCATCATCGGCTATGCGATACCGGGATTCCTGTTCGCGATCCTGTTGATCGTGCTGTTCGCGGGCGGGCGCTATCTGCACTGGTTTCCCCTGCGCGGCCTGACCTCCGACGACTGGGCCGCGCTGTCGTGGTCGGCCAGGATCGTGGATTACTTCTGGCACCTGACCTTGCCGGTGACCGCCATGGTGGTGGGAGGGTTCGCCAGCCTGACCATGCTGACCAAGAATTCGTTTCTGGAGGAAATCAACAAGCAATACGTCATCACCGCCCGGGCCAAGGGCTTAAGCGAATCCCGGGTTCTCTATGGCCATGTGTTCCGCAACGCCATGCTGCTGGTGATCGCGGGGTTTCCGGCGGCGCTGGTCAACATGCTGTTTACCGGTTCGGTGCTGATCGAGGTGATCTTTACCCTGGACGGTCTTGGCCTTCTGGGGTTCGAGTCGGTGATCAACCGGGATTATCCGGTCATGTTCGGGAGTCTGTATCTGTTCAGCCTGATCGGGCTTCTTCTCAATCTCGTCAGCGATCTGACCTATCACTTCGTCGATCCGCGTATTGACTTCGGTGGGAGGGGGGGATGATCCATATAACCCCCCTGATGGCGCGGAGGTTGGCCGGGTTTCGCCGTAACCGACGGGGCTTCTGGTCCCTGTGGCTGTTTCTGGTCCTGTTCAGCCTCAGCCTGTTCGCCGAGTTGCTGGCCAACGATCGACCGCTGATGGTCTCTTTCCACGGACACTGGTATTTCCCGGTGGCGGTCGAATACGCCGAGACCACCTTCGGTGGCGACTTCGCCACGCCGGCCGACTATCGCGACCCCTATCTGTCCGAGCGGATCGAGGCCGACGGCTGGATGCTGTGGCCCCCGATCCGCTACGACTACCGGACCATCAATTTCGCTCTGCCGGTACCCGCTCCGGCTCCGCCCTCGGCGGACAACTGGCTTGGGACCGATGACCAGGGACGGGATGTGGCGGCGCGCATGCTCTACGGGTTTCGTGTCTCGGTGCTGTTCGGACTGGCCCTGACCCTGCTTTCCTCGGTGGTAGGCGTGACCGCTGGAGCGATACAGGGCTATTTCGGCGGTCTTCTGGACCTGCTGTTCCAACGATTCCTGGAAATCTGGAGCGGCTTGCCGGAACTGTTCATCCTGATCATCGTCTCCAGCGTGGTGGTCCCCGGTTTCTGGACACTGCTCGGGGTTCTGGTGCTGTTCAGCTGGACTCGTCTGGTAGGCGTGGTCCGGGCCGAGTTCCTGCGGGCCCGCAATTTCGACTATGTCCAGGCGGCAAAGGCGCTGGGCATGTCCGACGGCAAAATCATGTTCAAGCACGTCCTGCCCAATGCCATGGTCGCGACGTTGACCTTCACGCCGTTTCTCCTGTCGGGTTCCATCGTCGCCCTGACGGCGCTGGATTTCCTGGGGCTCGGCCTGCCACCGGGGTCGCCGTCCCTGGGCGATCTGTTGCGTCAGGGCAAGGAGAACCTGCAAGCGCCATGGCTTGGGATCTCGGGTTTCCTGGTGCTGGCGGTCACCCTCAGTCTTCTGGTATTCGTGGGTGAGGCGGTGCGCGATGCCTTTGACCCGAGAAAGACCGTGGCATGACCGACACCCCTCCGGCCCCGGATTCCATCCTGCTGGAAGTTCGCGATCTGTCGGTATCGTTCGGCCGGGGTCCGGGCGAAGTCAAGGCGGTGGACCGGGTCTCCTTCTACGTCCGGCCCGGCGAGACCGTGGCCCTGGTGGGCGAAAGCGGTTCCGGCAAGACGGTCACCGCTCTGTCGATGCTGCAACTGCTGCCCTATCCCAACGCCTGGCATCCGTCGGGGAGCATCCGGCTTGCGGGACGCGAACTTATGGGGGCGCCGGAGGCGGAATTGCGCAAGGTCCGGGGTGACCGCATCGCCATGGTGTTCCAGGAGCCGATGACTTCTCTCAACCCGCTGCACTCCATCGAGCGGCAGATTGGCGAGGTGCTGGAAATCCATAAGGGCTTAAGCGGCCGGGCGGCTCGGGAACGGGTGCTGGAACTGCTGGATCTGGTCGGTCTGCCCGCGGCCCGTCAGCGTCTGGGGGCCTTGCCGCACGAGTTGTCCGGTGGCCAGCGGCAGCGGGTGATGATCGCCATGGCCCTGGCCAACGAACCGGATCTTCTGGTAGCCGATGAGCCGACCACGGCCCTGGATGTCACCATTCAGGCGCAAATCCTGAAACTTCTGAAGGAGTTGCAATCCCGCTTCGGCATGGCGGTGCTGTTCATCACCCATGATCTTTCCATCGTGCGGCGGATGGCTGACACGGTATGCGTGATGAAGGACGGGCGGATGGTGGAGAGGGGGCCGGTCGACCGGATTCTATCGGCCCCGGAGCATCCCTATACCCGGATCCTCCTGGCTTCCGAGCCCCGGGGAGAGCCGGTGGCGGCCTCGCCGGAGGCACCGGAGGTCATGGCCACCGACCACCTGAAGGTCTGGTTTCCCATCCGCAAGGGACTGATCCGCCGCACCGTCGATCATATCAAGGCGGTGGATGACGTGTCCCTGGTGGTTCGGGAAGGTCACACCGTGGGTGTGGTCGGCGAGAGTGGATCGGGCAAGACCACTCTGGGCAAGGCCTTGTTGCGTCTGATCCACAGCGAAGGCCGTCTCCGGTTCCGTGGGCAGGATCTCGGTGGCCTGAGCACCAGGGCCCTGCGGCCCCTGCGCCGGGAAATGCAGATCGTGTTCCAGGACCCCTATGGTTCGCTCAGTCCCCGCCTGTCGGTGGGGCAGATTGTCGAGGAAGGTCTGATCGTTCACAATCTGGGGGGCTCCCGCGACCAGCGGCGGCGGCTGGTGGCAACGGCGCTGGAGGAGGTGGGGCTCGATCCCGCTACCCAGGATCGTTATCCGCATGAATTTTCCGGCGGACAGCGCCAGCGCATCGCCATCGCCCGTGCTCTGGTCTTGAAGCCGCGCTTCATGGTTCTGGACGAGCCGACCAGCGCCCTGGACGTATCGGTTCAGGCGCAGATGGTGGATTTGCTGCGGGAGCTTCAGATCCGGCACAAGCTGGCCTATCTGTTCATCAGCCATGATTTGCGGGTGGTACGGGCCCTGGCCGATCATCTGGTGGTGATGAAGGATGGCCGGGTGGTGGAATCCGGCCCGGCGGCGAGCCTGTTCGCCAACCCCACCGAACCCTACACCCGGGCGCTGATTTCCGCCGCTTTCTCCATTCAGGTGGTGGAGTAGTACCGACAGCGAAAAGGGCTCGTACCGTTGGCATTCATCCGGCGAGGAGAATGTCGCCGAGTTCCCCAACTCGCGAACGAAGGATCCTTGGTACCTTTATGGCTTCGGCATCATACCAATCCGCGTTGATCGTGACCGATCAACGCCCTCAATCGCCGGCGGGGCCGGCCGGCCCC
>JBKACM010000151.1:0-6240 GCA_046269335.1 Alphaproteobacteria bacterium
TTGGCGGCGGTTGGAAAAACCGCAGGCGGACCAAATCTCTGCGCCATAACCACGAGTCCCTGTGAGAAAAGCGGGCTAGAACTGATACCGGCAGTTGACCATAAGACTGGTATTGTTTTCATCCTGCCGGAAAAAGCCGTGACTGACCTCGAATGATGCGGTGAGGGCGTCCTTGATGTAGTAGTCCAACCCGAGCATGGCTTCCACCTCGTCCTTGTCGTTGGCGGCTGATTCGGTCGCTGACGAGCTGACATAGGTCATGGGCATCAACGTGTCACGCAAATAGGCGAGACCACCGTAGGGATGGAAGTTCCCGAGCGACCAGCCGGCCTTGCCTCTCAAGCTCCACTCGCCCACCCTGGTGAACTGTGGAGCGAATGGCACATCGTCAGACTGCCGGTAGGATTCCGCACGGTCTCTCGAATAGGTATAACCTACCTTGAGCGAATAGTCCCAGTCGTCGATGGTGTTGGCGTAGGTGGCATGGGCACCGTAAATCCTGCGCTCACTGCCGTAACGGCCGGAAACGGAAGCAGTACCAATTGGCTGCTTGTAAGTATTGGACCCCCAGCCAAAGTTCGCGAAGGCATCGAGCACCACCTTGTTATTGAACAAGGAATAGGCTGCGTAAGGACCAACGGAACCGCCTGTGCGAGAAAAGGTGCCTTTGTTGAAGGTGGTATCGAGGTTGGTATTCTCTCCAGACCCGACGAGGCCAACAACGACATCCCCCAGCCGGTAGTCGATACCGGCCAGACCGGTTTCGCTGAAACCGTCGGACGCGGTGTTGGAGTTGTAGTCATTGAGAATGCTGCCGGTGGCGTTGGCCCACACACCGAACGACTTGCCGGCGTCACCGGAGGATATCCCCGTCATGCTGCGCGACGACAGGATGTGGACATCGTTGCCGTCCCCTTTCATATCCGCCCGGCTCCGCGGTGCCAGACGAAACTGGGGCGAGAATACCTGTGCCAGGCGGTTGCTCAGAACCCGCGTAACGGCCTGGGTTTCGGAGCGAGAGATCTGTGCCGTCGCTCTGTCACGCACCGAGACTACTTCGAGGGCGTCCAGAATACGCTGCGCATCCGTGCTGGTGACATTTCCAGCCTTGCCGGAATAGATCGTCTTGCCGTCGATAATGACCGTGAACGTGCCTTCGTCCTTGTTGATGGCATTGTCGATTGACGAGGCGGTGGTCGTCACCGTCCACGTATGGCCAAAAGCCGTATGTGTCTCCGACGTTCCCGTACCAACGAAACCATACGCATGGGCCAACGCTTCCACGCGGCCGCCGAGCGCATCCGAGACAGCGGCATGGGCACCGTCGCTCATGAGCCCGACCACCGTCAAAGCTACCCATCGGATTATGGTATTATTCAGCCTTCCCATGACGTTCCCCCAGCCTGCACCACTCTACGATTAGACCATCGGTGATCAGCCGCGCATCACGCCCAGGGCAACGGTCAGGTTGTCCTTGCCGCCGTTGGACTTGGCCCGGTCGGCCAGTCGCAGGACCGCATCCGGAATTCGCTCCCCCGCCGCAACCTGAGCGAGGGCCGCCCCGATGTCACGATCGGAGACCATCGCCGTGATGCCGTCGCTGCACAGCAAAATCACGTCTCCAGCCAGAAGAACGTAGGTCGTGACGTCCGACAGGACCGAGGGCGAGGGACCTACGGCCCGCAGAACCATGTTGCGGGCCGGTGCCGGACCGACCAGACCACCGTCCAGCCAGCGCTGTATGGCACTGTGATCCCGGGTCAGGTGGTGCAACACGCCGTCCCGCAGGCGGTACACCCGGCAATCTCCCACATGAAAGACGACACAGCGCGAATCCGCCAGCGACGGCCAGTACAACCCCGCCATCGTGGTACCGATTCCCTTGCGGTCCGGCAACCCATGCGCTTGATTGACGGCGTGAATCTGGCTGTTGGCGTGCTCGACGGCCCCCCTCACCCGGGCGATGGGAGAACCCTGGGACGCCAAGGGGGAATGGGAGGAGGAAGGGAGGGACAGTGACAGGGTGTCATCGCTCAGAACCGTCTCGTCCGAGGCCGGAGCCACCACGTCGGCGTTGCCCGACAGATAGTCGTGGCAGCTCTTGACGGCCAGGGCACTGGCCATGGCCCCCCCGCCGTGGCCGGACATGCCATCGGCCACCAGCACCAGCCCCAGGGAAGGATCGACCAGAAAACTGTCCTCGTTGGTGGTGCGCACGTTCCCGGGGTCGGTCAGGGCCGCGACGTCAAACCGTCCGTGCAGGCTGTACACCGCGGTGGGAGAGGAGGGTTCCGCCACGACTCAACGCCTCACGAACAGAAAATCACCACCGACCTCATGGTTGGCGTTGCGGATGTCGGAATAGGTGGGCATCTGGTCGGCGTTCAGACGCACCGGATTGCGCACCTCGTTGTACAGTGTCGTCCCATCGATCACCGATCGATTGTTGACGAGCGCGTCCAGAAACGCGGACGTGAAGATGGAGTGCTTCTTCTTGCCGCCACCATCCACCACCTGCTCGATTCCGCCTGACGCCAACACGTTGCGGGATCGCAGACCGTTGATCTTTTCGACAAGGCTGGCGGAGGGCAGAGCGATATCGCCCGCACGGGTCATGGTGCCGGAATAGCAACTGTCGGCGACGACGATGATGTGCCTGGCCTGCATCGCCCGGAGGGAATCGGTGACATCGGCATTGGAAATCCAGTTGGCCCGGGTCGAAGCCTTGGCATCGACCGGCAGCCAGTAGCCACGATCCGTCACCTTGTCGTAGTGACCATGACCGGCGTAGAAGATCAGGAGGTTGTCTCCCTCGGCCAATTTCCCCCGCAGGCGGTCCAGGGCAGTGACGATATCCGCCCGGGTACCGTCGATGATCATCGTCACCTCGAAGCCGTATTGCTTCGACAGCACACCGGCGACGGCGCGGGCGTCGTGGACCGCGTTCGCCAGCTTGGGAACGAACGTGTACTCGTTGTTGCCGATGACCAGCGCCACGAAACGTCCGAAGTTGACGTCACCCACCGCCTTCGGCTCCGTATCGGCGGCTTTGGCCTTGGTCAGCACCGGCTCGCCCGCCAGGGTCTTGGCGGACTGCGACACGGTCGGAGCCGTTGTCAATGACGCCGCCACGGGTCTCGGTGCGGACGGCAAGCCCGGGACCTGTGGCTCCGCGCCCAGGCCCTCTCCGGGAGGATCGCCGCTCCCCCGCAGCAGGGGAAGAACGAAATACCCCCCGACGAGAAGCCCGGTCACGACAAGCGCTGCCACCGTCGCCACCAGACTCCGGCGCTTTCCCTTCCCCGCAGGTTTTTCCCCGGAAGACCTGGCCTGAACCCGGTCCCAGGAAATCCCGGGAGCCGAGGCCGCCGCGCCCCCGATTTGAACACCGCCACCCCCCGTATCCTTGCTCCGGAAGCCCAACTCCAGGCTCTCTTCATCGACCAGCAAGGTGCCGTCGAAAGCCGCCTCCGGAGCGGAGCGCTTCAGGTAAACACCCACCGAGCCAAAACGCAACCGGGAGTCTTCCTCCAACTGCCGCCGCTCGCCCGGGGCAAGCCGCGTTCCGTCCACGAAGACACCATTCTTGGCATCGATGACCTCGACATGAGGCCGACCCTCCAGCAGAAAAACGCGACAGTGCCGTCGCGACAGCGACGGATCTTCCACCACCACGTCGCAACTCTGGGATCTGCCGACGACTACACCCGCCGTCATACGGGAATCAGAGAAGCAAAATCCCTCCTCCCGCCCCCCGGTGGACATGACAACATGCCATCCGGTTTCGGAAACCGGGTCTTCCTGGTATTTCTGGGTACTCGCCGCTGACGTCTCCCTCACTCGATGCCCTTCCCGGAACGTTTCCCGACTTCCGACGGCTCGGACCGAGCCCGCGCACAATTTTAACATGTCGAAAGCTGGCGTCGCAAGCGTGGAGCTGCGGATGGGTGTGAACCAAAGTTGTGTGCTCAGGCGGTGCGGCGCTGCAACAAGGTCGAGTTCAGGGCAACTCGCGCACGAGCCTGAAACCGACCGTGTAGCTCCACATCGTATTGTGCTGGCGTACCCGGGCCGAAGGACGGGAAAGTCTGGGTTCGTAGTACCAGGCCCCCCCTTTGCTGACGCGATAGGCGCAGTTCGGGGCCTCGCGGGCGCTGCCGTCGTCCGGAGCGGCCTTGTGGTTGGGATACCAGCAGTCGGCGATCCATTCCCATACGTTGCCGTTCATGTCGTACAGACCAAACGGGTTGGCGGGATAGCTTCCCGCCGGAGAAGAACGGTCGCTGATCGTGGGCCCGGTGCAGTGTCGGCAATTGGCATGATCGACCCCGACCTCGTCTCCCCACCAGAATGCCGTCGTGGTTCCAGCCCTGGCCGCGTACTCGAACTCGGCCTCGGTTGGCAGACGGTACCTGGCCCCGGTTTTCCGGGACAGCCACCCGGCATATCCTCTGGCGTCGTCCCAGCTCACGTTGATCACCGGTCGCGTTCCCCGACCCCATTCGTGATCATCGGGATTCTTGGAACATCCCCCGTCGGCCAGGCACGATTCCCACTGGTCGAAGGTGATGACGTTCGTGGTCATGGCGAAGGGGTTCGCGAGTTTCACCAGATGAGCCGGCTTTTGATCCGCCGGACCGTCGTCGGCCCCCATGACGAACTCGCCGGCCGGCACCACCACCACCTCGGGGCATTCGGTGCAGTCGCGGAAGACCTCGCCTGTCTGCCATGCCTGCGCGAAGGTCGCGGACAACAGGAGCAGAAAAACGGCTAATCCCAGACGCTTCATGCCTTGTATCCGGAAAAGGGGAAAAAATCAGGGGGAGGATAGCAAAGTTTCCTCCGCCCAGACAGCCGCCTCGACCACCACCGGCGACGGATCGTGCCGCAACGCCAGCACCACCGGCAGCAACGCCCGGTCGGCACTGTTGCCGATGGCGATCAGGACGTTGCGCACCAGGCGCTCCCGGCCGATCCGTTTGATCGGAGAACCGGCAAAAACCTGGGCGAACGCATCCCCGTCCAGGCGGGCAAGATCGGCCAGGCGTGGGGCCAGCAGCTCGGCCCTGGGCAGGAATTCCGGGTGTGGCGTGGGGGTGGCGAATCTGTTCCAGGGGCAGACGGCGAGGCAGATATCGCAGCCGTAGATCCGATTGCCCAGTCCCGGCCGCAGCTCCAACGGTATGGGCCCTTTGTGCTCGATGGTCAGATAGGAGAGGCAGCGCCGGGCGTCCAGCCGATTCGGACCTAGAAACGCTCTGGTGGGACAGGCCTCCAGGCAACGTCGACACTGTCCGCAATGGTTGGTTTCGGGGGGGTCCGGAGCCAGGGCCAGGGTGGTGAAGATCTCGCCCAGAAACAGCCACGATCCGAACCGCCGGGACACCAGATTGGTATGCCGACCCTGCCAGCCCAGTCCCCCGTTCTGGGCCAGGGGTTTCTCCATCACCGGAGCGGTATCGACAAACACCTTGACCTCGCACGGCCAGGTCTGACAGAGCCAGCGCGCCAGGGTTTTCAGGCGTTTCTTGACCATGTCGTGGTAGTCCCGGCCCCTGGCGTAGACGCTGACCGTTCCCCGCGTCACCGGCATCCGGGTCGTCAACGGATCTTGGGGCGGGGCATAGTTGACCCCCAGCACGAGAACGCTTGCCACCTCCGGCCACAGGGCTCTGGGCCCGGTGCGCCGGTCGGCCTTGTCGGACAACCAGCCCATGTCGCCATGGAGGCCGGCGGCAAGATAGGCATCCAGGTCACGCCGTACCGACTCCGGCAGATGTATCGCCGCGAACCGGATATCGTCAAAGCCAAAGGCCATGGCCTGGTCGCGGATTCGCGACCGGGGGTCAGCCTCGGCCACGATAGGAGGCCACATCCTGATCCGGCAGCCACAATCCTTCCGGCGGGGGTCCGCTCTGCCAGAACACGTCGATGGGAATACCACCGCGCGGATACCAGTAGGCTCCGATACGCAGCCATTGCGGCTTCGCCGCCGCCAGAGCCCGCTTCGCCACGTCGAGGGTGCAGGCCTCGTGAAATGCCCCGTGATTGCGGAACGAGGCCAGCAGCAGCTTGAACGACTTGCTCTCCACCAGGCGTGAGTCGGGCACCAGACAGTTGGTGGTGCAGGAGGCGGCTGTTAGAAGATGATGTTCGCCGGGTTGATAGAGATGATCGTTGACGCCCATGACGATGTTGAGCGCGCCGGTTTTCACGGGGGCGGCGACGATGACTTTTTTC
>JBKACM010000152.1:0-3483 GCA_046269335.1 Alphaproteobacteria bacterium
GGAGCCTGCGGTGATTGCGGCGGCCTTCGGGCTTGCCCTGGTATCGTTTGCCGACGATCTGTGGGGGTTGCCGCCCTTGCCCCGGCTGGCTGCCCAGGTTGCCGCCGTGTTTGCCGGTCTGTGGTGTCTGCCCCCGGAAAGTCTGGTCTTCCAGGGGCTTCTGCCCCTTGCCGCCGATCGGATCGGGGCCGCGTTCCTGTGGCTGTGGTTTGTCAATCTGTTCAATTTCATGGACGGTATCGACGGAATCACTGGTGTTGAAACCCTGTGCCTGTCGGCGGGACTGGCCCTGGCCGGCCCTGCCGTCGGGGTTCGGGAAGGTCTGGTCCTGGCGGGAGCGGCTCTTGGATTTTTACGTTGGAACTGGCATCCGGCCAGTATCTTCCTGGGCGACGTCGGCAGTGTGCCCCTGGGCTATCTGCTGGGCTGGCTCCTGTTGCAGGCCGCCGCCGGGGGCTGGTGGGTAGTGGCACTGATCCTGCCTTCGTACTACCTCGCCGATGCGACCCTGACCCTAGCTCGGCGACTATGGCGCGGCGAGAACGTATTGCAGCCCCATCGGCAGCACTTCTATCAGCGCGCGGTACAGAACGGCAGGAGCCATGCCCGGGTGGCGACGATGATCCTGGGAGCCAATGTGCTTCTGGTCTCCCTAGCGGTACTGGCGTCACGAGAATTTCCGGGGCTGGCCCTGGGAGGGGCCATCACGGTCGTGGTTGTGCTGCTGATTTTTCTCGGCCGACCGGGTAGATTGTAGATAGGGTGGAATTGGTCGAAGGGAGCGGCTGGCCTCATGGGCAGGCATGTTCTGGTGACCGGCGCGACCGGGTTCGTCGCAACGGCGCTGTGCGAGGTGTTGCTTCAAAGGAGCTTTACCGTGTCGGGAGCCACCCGCCGGCCGGACAAGCTGCCCGTCGGCGTCCGGCCGCGTCGTATCGGCGATATCGGTCCGACCACCGACTGGGTCGATGCCCTGTTCACCGTCGATTCCGTGGTACATCTGGCCGGCCGGGGACACGAGACGCTCGAAGGCGGCAAGGAGACCCTGGCGGAGTACCGCCGCCTGAACGTGGAGGGCACCCGCCACCTGGCCGAGACGGCAGCAGCGGAAGGTGTTCGTCGTTTCATCCTGGTCAGCACCGTCACCGTCCACGGAGAGACCTCGAAGCGGCCTCTTTCTGAAACCGATCCGGTGGCACCCGTCACACCTTTCGCGATCTCCAGGTGGGAAGCGGAGCAGACATTGCACGACATCGCCGCCCGGACCCCGATGACCTTCACCGTTCTGCGCGTTCCCATGGTCTATGGCCCGCAGGTTCGCGGACCCTTCCTGGAACTGATGAAGGCCTGCGCCGGTGCCGAGACCTTTCCCATCGGCGGTCTGCGCAACCAGCGCAGTTTCCTGTTCTCGGCCAATCTCGCACACGCCATCCGGCTGGCGCTGATCCACCCCAAGGCCGCCGGCAAGACCTACGTGCTGCGGGATGACGAGGACCTCTCCACGCCCCAGATGGTGGAACGCCTAGGCAGCGCCCTGGGCGGCTTCCCCCGCATCACGCCGCTTCCAAGCCGGCTTTTGGGCGTCGCGGCCAAGTTGCGGGGACGAGCGGCTCCGACCGACGGTCTGAACGAGACCCTAGCCGTGGACGACGATACCATGCGCTATCAGTTGGACTGGGAACCGCCCTACTCCCTGGAAGAGGGATTGGCGGCCACCGTTGCCTGGTATCGGAAGATCAGCAGGAGTTCGGAGCGGTGATCATTTCCCGCTTGTACATCGGCTCCATGGATCGCAGACTCGATCCCCGAGGACAATAGCGATGGTCGGACACGAAATGGACCTTGGCGCTTATCGCATCGCCGTGCTGGTTCCCTGCCACAACGAGGAAGTGGCGATTGGTGCCGTGGTGCGGGACTTCCGGCAAAGCCTGCCGACGGCGACGGTCTACGTCTACGACAACAACTGCACCGACCGCACCGCCGAGATCGCCCGTGCCGCCGGGGCCGTGGTGCGGAACGAGCGGCTACCGGGCAAGGGCAACGTGGTGCGCCGCATGTTCGCGGACATCGACGCCGACATCTACGTGATGGCGGATGGAGACGATACCTACGATGCCGCCAGCGCACCCAGGCTGGTGGAGCAATTAGTAACCGGGGGTTTCGATCTGGTAAGCGGTTCCCGGGTGACCGACATCGCCAAGGCCTATCGCCCCGGACATCGTTTCGGCAACCTGGTTCTGACCGGCATCGTTGCCTGGATCTTCAACAGCCAAGTCACCGACATGTTGAGCGGCTACCGGGTGTTCTCGCGCCGGTTCGTGAAGTCGTTCCCGGCCCTGTCACGGGGATTTGAGATCGAGACCGAGCTGACCGTTCATGCCCTGGAATTGCGCCTGCCCACCGACGAGATCCCCACTCCCTACAAGGACCGGCCGGAGGGCTCCACCAGCAAGCTCAACACGCTTCGCGACGGCTTCCGAATCCTCCTGACCATCCTCAGGCTGGTGAAGGAGGAGAGGCCGTTGCCGTTCTTCTCGCTGGTGGCCCTGCTGGTAGCCTTGCTGGCGGTGGGACTTGCGCTGCCGCTCTTACACACCTACCTCCAGACGGGAACGGTGCCGCGCCTGCCGACCGCGATCCTGTCCACCGGCCTGATGATCCTGAGTTTCCTCTTTCTGGCGTCCGGGTTCATCCTCGACACCGTCACCCATGGCCGCCGCGAGATGAAACGGCTGTTCTACCTCACCCTGCCGCCTCTGGACCGTCCAGAGCCCCGGTAAAGGGCCGCTCCATGTCGCCCGCCGCCTGTTCCTCGGCAAAGGCCCTGGCAAACGCCTCGACACCTTCCGCGGCCACGGCCTCCCTCAATCCCCGCATCAGGTCCTGGTAGTAGTGCAGGTTGTGCCAGGTCAGCAGCATGGGGCCCAGCACCTCCCGGCATCGTTCAAGATGATGCAGGTAGGCGCGGCTGTAGCCACGGCATGTTGGGCAGGCGCACTGTTCATCCAGCGGCCTTGGGTCGTCGGCATGGCGGGCGTTGCGAAGATTGAGGGTGCCCCGGCGGGTAAAGGCCTGGGCGGTGCGTCCGGATCTTGTCGGGATCACGCAGTCGAACATGTCGATGCCCCGCAGTACGGCCCCCACGATGTCTTCCGGCCGTCCGACTCCCATGAGATAGCGAGGACGATCCTGGGGCAGAAGCGGCACCGTAATCTCCAGCGTCCGGAACATGATCTCCTGTCCCTCGCCCACCGCGAGCCCCCCGACCGCGTAGCCATCAAAGCCGATCGCGGTCAGTGCCTGTACGGATTCGTCCCGCAGGTCGGCATAGACGCCCCCCTGAACGATACCGAACAGACCATAGCCGGCCCGTTCGACGAAGGCATCCCGGCAACGGCCGGCCCAACCCATGGACAGTCGCATGGACTTCGCCGTTTCCGCCTCGGTGGCCGGAAAGGCGGTGCATTCGTCCAGGACCATGGT
>JBKACM010000152.1:3493-5966 GCA_046269335.1 Alphaproteobacteria bacterium
GCATCAAGCTGGTGCTGAAGGGCGATCGCCCGCTCCGGGGTCAGACGATGGCGCGAGCCGTCAATATGGGACTGGAAGGTCACCCCGTCCTCGTCCAGGGTCCTGAGCTTGGCCAGCGACATGACCTGAAATCCGCCGGAATCGGTCAGGATCGGACCCGGCCAGTTCATGAATCGGTGCAATCCCCCCAGCCGGGCCACCCGATCGGCTCCCGGTCGCAGCATCAGATGGTAGGTGTTGCCGAGGACAACCTGAGCACCGGTGGCCGCAACCGATTCCGGGGTCATGGCCTTGACCGTCGCGGCAGTCCCCACCGGCATGAACGCCGGCGTCTCGACGGCCCCGTGGGCGGTATGCACCCTCCCCCGCCGCGCCAAGCCGTCCTGTGCCAACAATTCGAAACGAAACGGAGGTGTCAAGGAGGCGAATCTACTCGGCTGCCCGATGCGGCGGCTCGTAAGGGCGCATGATCGCCACGAAACGCTGGTCCATGCTCGCCAGCCACGACGAAAGACCACGAAGCTCGCCCCGCATCTCGGCCTGCGCCATTTCTATGCGGCCAAGGCGGACCTCCGCCCCGTCCAGCCGGGCCTCCACCCCATCCAGCCGGGCCTCCACACGGTCCAGTCGTGCCTCCACACGGTCCAGCCGCTCGTTCACCTGGGCAAAACCCTGCTTCATCTGGGAAAAACCCTGCATGATCAACTGCTTGAGTTCTTCGTTATCTCTGCTCATGTTGGAACCTCCCAACCCTCCGTCCAAGCATTCTACACCATCCAGTCCCCATGCGCATCACCCGATTCCCCCCAGGGATCGATGCAACAAGGTGGCATCGCCGTAGGAATAGAATCGGTAACCGCTGGCGATGGCGTGAGCGTAGGCGTGCTTCATCCGCTCCGTTCCGGTGAAGGCGCATACCAGCAGAAACAGGGTCGAGCGCGGCAGGTGAAAATTGGTGAGAAGCATTTCGGCAGTGCGAAAACGATAGCCGGGTGTAAGGAAAATATCGGTTTCGCCACAAAAGGGGCGAAGGCGGCCGTCTCCATCCGCCGCCGATTCCATCAGGCGCAGACTGGTGGTCCCCACCGCCACCACCCGCCCGCCTCGGGACCTGGCCTCGTTGATGGCGTCGGCGGCGGCTTCGGTAAGGATTCCCGTCTCGGCGTGCATCCTGTGATCCCGAAAATCGTCCACCTTGACCGGGAGAAAGGTCCCGGCTCCGACGTGCAGCGTCACCGTTACCAGGCCCACGCCTCGTGCCGTCAACGCCGTCATCAATTCCGGAGTGAAGTGCAGACCGGCGGTCGGAGCCGCCACCGCCCCATCCACGGCCGCGAACAGGGTCTGATAGTCGTCGCGGTCGCACTCATCCCCGGCGCGCTTCAGATACGGCGGCAGCGGCATGGAACCCAGACGATGCAGCGCCGCCATCAGCTCGCTGCCACCACGGTCAAAGCGCAGCGCCACTTCGCCACCTTCGTTCCTGGCGGTAACCTCGGCCGAGAGATTTTCATCAAAGACGATACGATCCGAGGGACGCAATTTTTTGGCCGGCCGCGCGAACGCCCGCCACAGATTCATCCCCTCGGCCTTGTGCAGGGTCACCGATATCCGCGCCTCACCTCTGAGACCACTCAGCCGTGCCGGAAGCACCCGCGTGTCGTTGACCACCAGTATATCGCCCGGGTCCAGCCGCCCAGGCAGATCCCGTATCTGCCGGTCCTCAAGACCGCCGTTGGGAAAGACTTCCAGCAGGCGTGCGGCGTCCCGGGGCACCACGGGTCTGGTGGCGATCCGCTCCGGTGGCAACGGAAAATCGAACGCCTCGATCCTGATCGTCATTCCGGCGTCACCCGTGATCGCAGAACGGCAAAGGGGGAATCGCTCTCCTGGGATATCCGACCCTTCCGGGCAACGCTGCGGTCTTTCTTCCGGGGGGTTCCGGCCGCCGCTTTCCGACTTTTGCCCTTTTCGATCACGATTCCCTTCTCCGTACTCCGAGCCTGGTATCCAAGGCCTGCCAGCAGACGCAGCCCTTCTTCCACGCCGACCCCCAGCGTTGTCACCAGTCTGGCGGGCAGAGCCTCCGGTTCCTCTCCCTCTCGTGGTGGTGTTTCTTCCTGGTTCCGCATATGCTGGCGAACCTCGGCGGCAAACCGCTCCAGCATGTCGACCCGCACCGCCAATCCCTCAATCACGCGATATCCGACGGCGGCGAAATACCCCTCGGGCGTGGAGGGGTCCACGGCGAAACACAGTCGGGTCGGCAGAGGAGGAGCCGTTTTGGGGCCGGTAGTGTGGGCCAGCCACAGCAGGCGAAGCAGTGTCCGGCACGGAGCCTTCAGCAACTCCGCCAGATACAGGGACAAAGCCCCGAGCCGCACGTCGAGCCGGGCCAGGCTCCTGCGATCAATCTCGGTCAGGGCGGCAAGCTGGGGAGCCACCTGATGGCGAGGCAACACGCCCAGGGCCT
>JBKACM010000152.1:5976-6232 GCA_046269335.1 Alphaproteobacteria bacterium
ACTGACCTCGGCCTGCCTGGCCCTCGCCAGCGGAGCCAACACGGTGCCGATGTGGGCCTCGACACAGGCACCCAGCCGGCGGCGGACCCGCTCCCGCAGGAGCCCGTCCAGAAGGTCCGAAGCCAACGGCGCTACCGCCGGCCGAAGGGCTTCCGGGCCGGCAACAAGCCGGGCAATCGGAGCCTGACGCCAAGTCAGGGTACCGTCGTCCAGCAGGGCGAAGGCATCATCAGGTTCGCTCTCCAGATGGCGAACC
>JBKACM010000153.1:0-6223 GCA_046269335.1 Alphaproteobacteria bacterium
CCCGCGTGCGCCAAGCGGACGCTCAGGTTGGTATCGCCGGAGCCTCGCTGCTGCCGAATCTCGGTGCCTCCCTGGGGGGGGAAGCCCATGTCGTGACGGAGGCCATGGCCAACCTGGTCATCGCCCTGGACGGAAAACCGGCCTTGGAGGTTCTGAAAGGAGATGTCGGCGAGATACTTTCCCGCAATCTGCGCCGGATCGCGGGCTATATCCATGCCGGCCTGATGGTCGGCGGTTCGGATGGCAATGATTACAGGGTCCGAAGCCTGATCGGCCTTGACATGCTGCGTGGCTGGCTCGCCATCGGCGGCGATGTTGCCGCGGGAGACCGCATGGTCTTCGTGCGCCGGGACGCCAACAGCGCCCAGTCGGACCTGCGGCGCATGGTGCGGGAGGTCAGGGCTCGTGCCGACCGACCGCCACGCGGGGGTCTGTACTACAGTTGCGTCGGCCGGGGACCGCACATGTTCGGTACCCCCGGCGGCGAGATGTCCCTGATCCGGGAGGAACTGGGGGATATCCCCATGACCGGTTTCTACGCCAATGGCGAAATCTGCAACGATCGGCTCTATGGCTATACCGGAGTGCTGACTCTGTTTCTATGACGTGAACCTTGAAACCAGGGGAATCTCATGCCGACGAAAACCGCACGAAAGACTATCGGGTTCTCGGGAATGCTGATCGTGGCTGCGTTCGTAGCGGGAGGGGTCCGGGCCGAGTTCCCGCCATCCGGAAGCCTCCCCGCCCCGAGCCAGGAGAGCGAAGCCTGCTCCGCCTGTCACCGGGAGGGGGGCGAGGCCCCGCTGCACAAGGAATGGAAAGATTCAAAACACGGTGCCGCCAACATCGGCTGTTACGAGTGCCACCGGGCTCGTCTCGATGTTCCGGAAGGAACCATACACTACGGGGTCAGAATCCTCGCCATCGTGCCGGGCTCTTCTTGTAACGAGTGTCACCAGAAGTGACGCTGGGTCATGATTTCCCGAGTCCCAGGACGGCCAGGATGCGTTCCCAGAGGGTCTTGGGCCGTGGCGCGGGTGGGATTTTCCCGGGCCGTCGCGCAGGCTGGCCACCCGGCCGGGGAGGAGACTTGCCGGCCGGTCTGGCGTTGGCGTTGTTGTAGGTGAAGAAGTTCTTGAAACGACCGTCCTCGGAAACGGCGTAGTAGGCGACCCGTTTGATGGTCGGGTCCTTCTGGCAGCGGCGCTGGGCGTCGACCTCGGCTTCTTCCTTGGTGTTGACCTCGGAACTGTAATCGAGCTTCCCTTCTCGCAGTCCCTGGCCATCCTTGCAACTGTAGATTTCCGTTGCCATGACCGCCCCGTTATACCATCCGCACGAAGTTCTGACTTCGTGCGGAGCGGGTTTCGCTCAGACGCCGCGCGAGCTTCCCCCAAGGCCTCCCAGGCCACGATTGTGGATAGGGGAAGTATCGAATGCAATACAAATGCTCCATCCTCAGTTTGTTCGTGTCCCTCACGCGCCGGGCGGGCGCGTCCTCGCCCTTGGCTTGCGCGCGCATGGGCGCGCGGGCGCGCGGGCGCTCAATGCGCCTTCTATTCAGCGTATGTTCTGGCAAAGACAGAGAGTCCAGCCACTTCATCCGATTACTCTACCCGTCATCAATCCTCCCCACGCAGGAGCGGGCTGATGCCGGATCTGGCGGCCAGGTGGGTGACATGACCCATCTTGCGGCCGGGACGGGGCTCCTCCTTGCCGTACAAATGCAATCGTGTCGCCGGCTGGGCCAGATAGCCCAGCCATTGGTTCACTTCGTCCCCCAGCAAATTTTTCATACGAGCGTCGAAGTTTCGCTCCGGCGAGCCCAGTGGCAGCCCGCAGATGGCACGGACGAACTGCTCGAACTGATCGGTCTGGCAGGCGTCCAGGGTCCAGTGCCCGGAGTTGTGTGGACGCGGAGCCATTTCGTTGACCAGCAGCCGTTGATCGGGGGTGACGAACATCTCGATGGCCAGCAAGCCCACGAGATCCAGCGCCGTCGCCGCCCGGTGAGCCATGTCCACCGCCTGGGCCGCCAGTTGGGCGGAAATCGGAGCCGGAGCGATGGTAGTATCCAGGATGTGGTGTACATGCCGGTTCTCGACCGGATCGTATACGGCCCAGGTGCCATCCTGTCCCCGGGCCACGATGACGGAGATTTCCCTCTCGAACCGCACGAACCCTTCCAGGATGCAGGACTGCCCCCCGACCGCTTTCCAGGCGGCAGCGGGATCGCTGTCCGGATCGATCCGGACCTGCCCCTTGCCGTCGTAACCCATCCGGGCGGTTTTCAGCACCGCCGGACACCCGATCGCCGCCACCGCTTCCGTCAGAGACCCGAGGCTTTCCACTGGCCGCCACGGAGCCGTCTCCAGACCCAGGCGGTTGAAGAACGTCTTCTCCCGTATCCGGTCCTGCCCCTCCGCCAACACCAGAACGCCTGGCCGGACCGGAACCAGGGACTCCACCTCGCGCAGGCTGTCTGCGGGAATGTTCTCGAATTCGAAGGTGACCACATCGACGGCGGCAGCGAAGCGGCGCAGAGCCTCCCGGTCGGTGTAGGCGGCAATCGTGCCAACGGCGGCGACCTGTGCCGCCGGGGAATTCTCGTCCGGGCAGAAGATGTGACAGCGATAGCCAAGACGGGCCGCCGCCAGAGCGGTCATGCGGCCGAGCTGGCCACCGCCGAAAATACCGATGGTGCTCCCCCAGGGCAACGGCAACTCAGGCGTGCACATGCTCAAAGCCTGGAGATGTATCGGACGACGATTCGTGTCGGCTCTGAAGGTGCGGCGCAGGTCATTGTCCAATCCATTTTCAGGCTCTCATACGCAGGCCAGAAAATTCTGACCTGCTGCGTTCAATCGCCACGCAGACTCGCGCCGCAGGAGCGGCGAATCGAGAGTCGGCCGGTATCAGTAGTGCCCGGCCAGCTCCCGATTGGCAGCCGAATTGCCGTACAGGTAGGCCCCCTTCTTGTTGCCCCACCAGACGATTTCCCGGCACCAGGCCTGAAAATCGTCATAGGGACGACGGGAACGTTCGATCCGAAGCCTTGACGGAACGCGGCACAAGGAAACCGGAACCCCCTGAATCACGCCCCGGTAAAACTCCATGACGTTGAAATCCAGATCGATATCGATGTCATCGGCCACGAACGGTCGGTGCAACAGGGTGCTGTTGAGCCGGATCGATTCTTCCAGCGCCTCCAGGGTGGAGGCCTCGGCCCCGGCCGCCTCCGCGATGCCCCGCAACAGGGCACCAGCCTCGGCGTAAAAGGTATCGCGGGTATTCTCCGCCGTCATCTTGATGAAAATGTACTCGTCGGCCGGCCAGTAGATGTCGAGCCATTCCGGCCCGTGGGTGTACTCGGTTCCCCGCGCCTGGATGCGGGCAGCCTCGGACAGGAAGAAATCACGGATCGCTCCCAGCATCGGGTGACTGGCCCCATCTACCTCCATGAAGCGATCGAAGATATGGCGGTAGCGTACCCCGGTCTGCTCATGCAGGAGAATGAAAGGAATTTGCAGGATCTTGTCGTAGTGGAGCAGGGCCGCCATCCAGGCGAAGGCCCGGCAACGACACCAGTCCTCGCGGCTGAGGGAGTAGGTGGCAATCACCAGTTCCTGCATCTCCGGCACGTCGTCGTCCAGAATCTGTTTCTGGCCATGGATGTTGACGATCTCGTTCTCCACCGTCTCGATGCCGAAGCGCTGGAGGTATTCGGGTTGGGCCATCTCGGCGTTGGGCAGGATGGCGCAGTTGTTGAACTGGATACGATTGTGCTGCCCGGATACCAGCAGCCGATCGATCCCCTCCACGAAGGAATCATAGGTCTCGCCGGGCAGGCCCAGGATGATGTCGGTAAAGGTCTCGACCCCATCCTTGGCAAAGCGCCGTTGCAGTTCGAGGTAGGTCTCCAGCGAGATGTTGTCGCGGCGGATGTTGGCCAGGGCTTCGGCGGACAGACTCTGGATGGACAGGGCCACCCCCTTGTTCAGTCCGGCGTCGGACAGGATCTTCTGGGTGAGATAGGCGCGGTCGGTGGCGTTCTTGGTATTCTGGACCGAAAAGCCCTGGGGATAGCCGGTTCGCCGGCGGTTCTCCCCCACGCGGAGCGCGATGTCGGCGTCCCGGGCCAGCATGCCGAAGTTGGCATCGCAGACGAACACGTATTCGATCCTGTTGTCCGAAAACCAGTCGGCCTCCTTCAGCAGGCGATCCATCTCGAATTTGGCCACCTTGGCGGCGGTGGCCGATCCCCAGTCGCAATAACTGCACCGGAACGGACAGCCACGGTTGGTCTCCCACAGACCGATCCAGGTCTCGCCGGGATTGTCCCGCATCAACTGATCAAACACGCCGTCCAGGAACGGCGACGGTATCTCCTCCAGATCATGGATGCGCTCGCCGTTGGGGACGTTGTGATAGCGCCCCTCCGCGTCAAGCCGGCTGGTACCAGGAATTCCGGAGAGGTCTCCGCCCGGAAACGCCTCCAGAAAGCGCAGGAACGACCGCTCGGACTCGTTGTGGAACACCATGTCGATGGCGGGGTTTTCCCGGAGAAAGGCCTCGGCGTGATCCGGCACCTGGGGACCCCCGAAGAGAATGGTGACACCGGGCTTTTCAGCCTTCAGCCGCCTGGCCGCCTCCAGGGAAATGCGGATGTTCCAGACATAGGTGCTGAACCCCACCACGTCGGCATCCCGGACGTGAGCGACGATATCCCGGATGGGCATGCGCCTGTAGATCGGGGTCAGGAAACGGAAACGACCCCGGTGGGAGGAATGCGCCTGGACGTAGGACTGAAGACACGCGACCGAATAGGGAAGATAATTCTGGCCGGAAAAGCTGTTGTTGATCTGGACCAGAGCAACGGTGATCGGTTTGTCTGCCATGTTCTTCGCTGAAACGAACTCTAAATGAAATTGACACTCGAAGGCGGATTCTCAAGTGCCCACAGGAAGCGGTTGACCTGATCCAGTCGGCACAATGGCATGCACACATGGTCAAGGTCTTCTATGGCACACACGTGGTCCTCAACTTTGGCTCGATTTTCATGACTCCAGAGAGCCTTCAGATCCATTTCATGCAAGGAACCGTAACAGAACTTGGGATCGTTGAGGTGCGGACCACAGGCATAAACCCGTCCATCCGCGGTGACTTCGGCAAAGAACGGCAACGAGAGACAACGCTTGTACGGCCGCTTCCACTCTTGTTCGCGCAATCCCCAACGCACCTCGACCTGGAAGCCCGGCAGAGCAAGTTCCTTGACACGTGAAATTTCCTGGAGGGATGGCAAGGGGCCATTGAACTGCACCGGATTATCCGGATGGGGCATGCCCGGTTTGAGTGAGAAGTAGTCGCCTCCAATATCTCGAATCCGCTCCGCCAACCGCATGACCTTGTCCATCGGCTGACCGATGTAGATCATTTGCACCCCAATCACCACATCAAGACCCTGCGACCGTTTGAAGGACACGGCCGCGGCAGTATTCCTGAGCGCAACTTCAAAATGTGAAGATGGAGCCTGATGAACGCGCGCATAGTCGTCGGCATCGACCCCGTTGACACTGATCCGTATCCACGTCATGTGGGGCAGAACGCTCTTTATTACCGTATCCGTCAACGGGGTTGCGTTGGTGTTGAGCGCCTGATCGATACCGAGCCTGGCACCCAGATTTACCATTTCTGGCAAATCTTTATGCAATAATGGCTCACCCTCTCCGGAATAAAACACAGCCTTGCAACCAAGCTTGCTCCCATCCTCAAGCAAACCGCGCCACACATCACGATCCAGGAAAACACTATCACGTGCCGTATATTCGTAATAGCAAAACAAACACTTATGATTACATTGCTTTGTTGGGCTAATTTCAATCTGAATTGGATATACTGTCTCTCCACGCTTCCATCTTGCCAATGCATCCACATGGTGGAACAGTTTTGTACCGTCTAACTGTTGCGACATGATCACCCCCTATTTCTGCTCACGGAGTGATGTACCACGATCTTGTTCCTTTTTGTCGGTTCCGGTGCGATATAGCAAAATGATTTTTGTAAAATCTCGCATCATGTTAAAAGAGGTCTCCGAACTGTACAGTATAAACTCGTATAAAATTAGCGTTGTTACTGGCGGCATTGACGCTATGGATTTTCAAATAGTATCAGATTCTGAGCGTATAGGTTTTAAACAAAAATTAGGATTACCTTTGGATGTTCC
>JBKACM010000154.1:0-6145 GCA_046269335.1 Alphaproteobacteria bacterium
TGAGCAGCGAGTAACCCACCTCCCGCAGCTCGTGGGCAAACCGGTTATCGCAACCGGGGATGCCGAAGAAGAACTCCGCTTTCACCCCGGACCTCGGCACCCCGTCAAAGATCCACACGTCCTGACTGTCCGAGTGCGCGTAAGGCTCGCCGTTCTCCCAGCGGGAAACACACAGCACGGTATCCGGAAACCTGCGCCCCTGCAGCAGGCTCAGGGTTTCGTCGAAGGCGATGTCGCTGTTGGCCAGGATCCCCATATCGTCGGCACCCATGTGCTGGCGCATGAAGTCAAGGGCTTCGCCCATGGTGGCCCGGCGGCCGAAGGCAATCTCGTGCACCGATCCGATGTGCGGGTTGGCCAGGTTCTCCGCCAGGCAGGCCCGCAGCTCCGCGTTGCGGAGAGGATCTTTATCGGTGTAGGTCTCGACGAAGAGGCGGATCATGCGAACTGCTTGACGATGGCTGGATTGAAGGTGATCTGGTGCTTGCAGCCGCTGCCGGCGTGCGGGTAGACCGCCGTGTAGTGGTAGCGCCGGACGCAGGGAAGCGAGTCCAGTGGGTTGGTGAGCTGGGCCGCCCGGCGCGTGGCTTTGTCGGTATCCACCTGCCGGTTGTTGTCCTCGATCACAAACGTGCAGGGCAGTTCCTGACCGGCAACGAACAGAGCTGCCTCATAAAGGTGCCCTTCTTCCTCGGCCCCGTCACCCAGGAAACACCAGACCCGGTTCGAGGAGCCCGAGTGCTTGAGCTGCCATGCCACGCCTGCGGCGATGCCACAGGTGCCGGCCAGAATGGATGAGGTGACGAAGTTCCGGGTCCGGTCGAACACAAACATCGAGTGCCCGGAGCGGATCAGGGCTTCGAGCTTGGCTGGCTCGATGCCCGCCAGCAGGGCGTGGTAGTGGTTCCGGTGACTGGAGAAGATCCAGTCGCCCTCCTGAATGCCAGCGAAGATTTCGATGAGCTGGTCCTCGTTGCCGCCGCATAGGTGCAGCAGGAACGGGAGATCCCCGGCTTCCCACAACCCCTTGATGCGGTTCTCAAAAGCGATCAGCTGATCCTTGGTGGCGTAGTTCATTGCTGTGAGTCTCCTGGCTCCACGCGATAGCTGTCGGCATCTTCGTGGTGCGTGGAGACCTCGATGATGGTGGCGTCGGTGACGGCCAGAATCTGGTGTGGCATGCCCCGGGGAATCTCGACCGCGTCGCCCGGTTCCAGGCGCTTGCCCAGCCGTTTCCCGGTTCCCGTGTCCGGAAAGAAAAGATCCAGGGTGCCTTGCAGCACGTAAAAGGTTTCCCGTTTGAGCAGGTGGTAGTGCAGACTGAACCGCTTGCCCGCCTTGAACTCGAGCAGCTTGCCGCAATACTCCTCGTTGTTGGCCAGCCAGACTTCCCGGCCCCAGCCCTTCTCAACAATCTTGACCGAATGGAAGATGGGTTTCATGTCATTTCAATGAGCACCCGGCTCGCTCCGCCCTTGCGCACCAGGTCGATGCCCCGGTTGATGTCCGCCAGCGGAATGCGATCGGAAATGATGCCGTCGAGGTTGAGCCTTCCCGCCTTGTGCAGGGCCACGTAGCGGGGGATGTCGATCTCGGGGCGGAAGCCTCCGCCTTGGGTGGCCCGGATGCTCTTGCCCTCCCCGTCAAACATGTGGCGCGCGTTGACCAACGGCACGGTCGCCAAGGGGGCTGGCTGCCCGACCATGACAAAACGTCCGCTCGGACCCAACGCCTGCAGCCCGGCCGAGATGGCGTCCGGATGACCCGTGGTATCTACCACCACGTCAAAGCGCCGGCCGCCCGGCACCGCGGTGAAATACTCGGTGGCTCCCAGCTGCAGCGCCAGCGGCCCCTTGTCCGGCGACAGGTCCACCGTCACGATCTCCGCCGCCTGCCGCAGACCGGCCGCGCGGATCAGGTTGCAGCCCAGGCCGCCAACTCCCAGGATGAGCACGCTTTCGCCGAAGCTCAGCCGGGCTTCGTTCTCCATCGTCCCCAGCGCCGTGCTCAGGCCGCAGCCCAACAGGGAGCAGAGTTCGTTGGGGGTTTCCAGCGGGACGGGCGTGACCCGGTTCTCGGACACGAACACCTCCTCGGCAAAGGTGACCACCTTGCCCGACGTGATGGAGTTCATGAAGGCCGGCGTGTTGTAGCGCGCCGAGTCCTTGCCGACGAGGTAGCGGGGGAACGGGGACTCAATGCCACCGGCCTTGCGCCAATGCAGCACCACCTTGTCGCCCGCCTTGACCCGCGTCACACCCACGCCGGATTCAATGACGGTGCCCACGCCCTCGTGGCCGAGCAGATGGGGCAGCGGGGCGCCCTTTTTCTCGCCCCGGATCTCCTGCAACTGGGCGCCGCAGATGCCGCTGGCCAGCACTTTGACCCGCACCTGACCGTAGTCGATGCGGTCCAGAAACACGTCCGAGACGGCCAAGGGTTCGTTGTAGGCTGTGAGCAGGGCAGCTTTCACCAGAGGTCCTTTCGTTCAAAGAGGATGGTCGAGTAGCCCTGCACCTGGAAACGGCGGGCCCGGGCGAATTCCTCCACCACCTGCTCCGGAGTTTCCAGCCGCACGACCCGGAAGTCCACCATGCGGCTGACCGCATCCGAGAAGTCCTGCGTGTGCGTGGCCCCGGTGAACAGGGGTTTGGTGGAGTTGCCGATCACCACGCGCACGATGACCGCGGGGTTGAACTCGCCCTGACTGATGGTCGACATCGCGTTCAGGTGGTTGACCAGCGCATCGAGGGCGTTGAGCAGGAAGTCCGCCCGCTCCACAAACACAACCGGCAGCCGGCCCGTCAGGGACAGCCCGATCGCGGCGCCCATCATCAGGTTCTCCGCCACCGTGGTTTCCAGAATCTGGTCCTCCGGCGCCCCCTTCATGGTTCCGGCGGCCCGGCCATGGCGTAACCCGTAGCCTACAAACAGGTTCCGGGGATCCCCGGACAGGGCGGTCATGCTCAGTGTCAAGGCTTCCTTGTAGGTCATAGCGATCGGAGGACAGCACCCGTAAGTTGATCCATGGTCTGAAACTGCGTGACACCCGGCAAGTCTAATTGTTCCCCCTGACAGTCTAAACCAATTAACCACTTCTGCACCCGAGTGCTAGGTCTCAAGGTGGCCCAAAGAGGCCCGGTGGCGGTGCCGGCCACCAGTCTGGCTTTTCGGCTCAGCGTGCCGATCTCCAACAGGCTCCGAGGCCAGGTTTGAATCGCTCTCTGCTCCGAGGTGGTCCCCGTGCAGAACACCCGCAGCCCTCGATTTGCGAGCTGCTGGATCAGAGCGTCAAACTTGGCATCACTGTAGTTAGGGAATTGGCCGCTTTTGGGCTCGCTGTTGATGATCAGAACATCCAGCTCCGGACCCTCCATCTTGTCAGGGTAATCGAGCAGCAGATCCGTCTCGCGTTGAATCGGATTTCGGATGCGCAGCAGGTTTGCCAAAAGATGAAAGTGCTCCAAGTGGAACTTAACCCAGCTGATCCGCAAGGGGCTGGCGAAAAACCTGCCCTCGCGATTCTTCCAGGCATCCACGGCGGACAGAGATTTTCGTTCCAGGGGGTGGAGGCGAACATTGCTCAGCTCCGCCACCATGCCCTCAAGCTGTGCCATCTGCTCGGACGGACAGCAGTGCTCGAACAGGGTGTCCGGATTCAAGTAAGCTGCGCGCCGGAGAAAGTTGAGATGAATCAACTGGTCCCCTAAATGCCATTGGCAATACGTTTGGGCTACCGGCACGGGGGCACCCCTTTCCCACGATAGCCTGGGGCGTGCCAGTAGCATAGGCCCCCCGGAGTTTGATTGTTGCGAGTCCGGGAGGGGTGCCAGTGAATGGCGCGCACGGACAGGCACGGGTTGCGCACTCGCAGGCCCGCTTCCTCAGCCTTCTGCGCCAGATAGGTGTCGCATCCGATCACCCCACACTGGATTCCTTCGGCGAAGTCAGGCAGCGGCGGCCGAAATATCCACGCATCGTTGGACGCCCCGTTGATCGAATTGGCCCCACCCATGATCTCAAGCTCTCCATTTGAGTAGCGATCATACCGGGTCAGCACCACAAAATCTTTGGCTGGTTCGATGTGGGGGAGCAAAGCCAAGGTCTCGTCGAAGTAGATGTCTGTGTTGCATACGAGAACTATGTCTTCCGGAAAAGCTTGGTTGGCCCGATTGAAAAAATCCCGGTAAGATGCCCTGCGGTCTGTCTCAAACACTGCCACAGGCTTTAGATTGCCTACCTCAAACTTGGTCAGCAAGTGCTCCGGGTTGCCTTCACATAGAAACGCCAGCCGGTCCACCAGAGGGTTCTCGGCATTGCGAGCGATGCAAAACTTGAGCTCCTCCAAGCGACTCGCGTGCGCATCATAGAGGGTGGTAAATACGGTAGTCATGGGTGGGTCTTTCTACACCAAGCGGTGAACTCCGCTTCGTAATCCTTGTTCCAGTGGGGGTGCAGCATGACCTTGCCGGGACGGATCTTGCGGTTGGAGAGCAGCGTTCGTGCGTGCTGCTGCATCCGGATCATCCCGGACGGTCGGTTCTTTTGGTCTTCGCCGATGCCGCTGATGTGAAACACGAGTCCCCCCGCGCCGCCCCACCCATACATGTAGCCGGCCTCGCACGGAGGCACCGGCACCCGGCGCCCACGGCCGTAGGCCACCAGCCGCTCCTCAAAGATGCGGTCTTCCCCGGCATTGTGGTCCGGGTAGCGCCCAACCTGTTCCCACACGCGCTTGCTGAACAGGAACTGGTTGGCCGCGGGCTGGGTGCGCACGCTTTCGATCCTGCGATCAACCGTCCAGATCAGGTTGCCCACCTTGACCCACTCCAAGTTCTCCCGCACCAGGGCATCCACGCACTGGCGCATGTAGTGGGGCCGGATGATGTCATCATCATCCAGCATCAGGATGTGGGAACCACTGCAGTGCTCAATGCACAGGTTGCGGCATGAGCCAAGGTTGGGTGGCCGACAGTGCCAGTTGACGAGCTTGACATTCGGAGCGGCGCATTGCAGCTGCTGGGGGACGAAACTGTTGAAGACCACCATCTCCTTGGGACCCTGATAGTCCTGCCGGAGGAAACTCTCAATGGCTTCCTCCAGAAGGGCGGGACGCCCGAAGGTGCAGGTCATGACCGAGACAAATGGCAGGCTCACGGATTGAACCAGCCGAGCCGGAGATATTCGTCCTCCGGGCAGACGAATCGTTGGGCGCGGTGGTAGTTGTCGGTCACGGCCGGGAGCATGGCGAGATATTTGTCCATCGTCAAGGCGGCAACGCAACGCTCCGCCTCCTCGACGGTGTCGAAACGCAGGATGCCGTCGAGGTTGAACCACCTGCCCACGGTCGGCACGCCCCAGTAAATCGGGACCGTGCCGGTCAGGAAGCAGTCGATGAGCTTCTCGCTGAAATAGTCGGGCACGCGGCCGTTCTCGGCGGCCACGGAAAAGGCGTAGTCCTTGAGTCCATCGATCTTGAACTCCAGCGCCTGGGATCGGCCACGGCCGAACAGGTCAAGCGCAGGAGCCAGCCGGTCGGCTACTTGCAACCGGAACTTGTGGCCCTCGGTCCAGCCCTTGGTCGAGGCCACCATCGAGACCAGCTTCGACTTGGGCCAGAGGGCAATGTCTGACCGGCGCAGCGTGGTGCCGCCCATCAGACCCTCGACCGCATTTGGGATCGTGTTGAGCAGGCCGCGATGAAAGGTGATGACCCGTTTGAAGCGGGCGTAGTCCGTGCGCGCGGGGTCGTAGATGTGCGGCATCACGTCCGGAGACTCCACCAGCCAAGCGATCCGGGTGCGGGCGCGCACACGGGTATCGAGCTTGTGGTCCGTGATCACCACCAACGAGGGATCCAGTTCCGGCCGAACCCGGTCCCAAGTCACCTGTTGCGGGGCGCAGTGCATCGAGACGCCGGGCTGCCAGCCCTTGCCATCGTTGAAGTTGGCGTCCAGCAGCTTGATTCGGCGACCCATGCTCTCAATCCTTGGTGTAGATCTTGCCCCCGTAATCAGCGGCCACCAGCTTGGTGCCGTCGTCCGAAGAGGTGATCGCGGACCAGTGACGCGCGCGGGCTTCCGCTGTCCAAGATACTCCGGAGTCCGTAGAAACGTAAATCTGATCGTCGACCACCGCCGCCGCC
>JBKACM010000155.1:0-6091 GCA_046269335.1 Alphaproteobacteria bacterium
GACCGGAGTATCCCCCACCGGCAGAATCAATTCCCCAAGTTCGGCGTCCTGTGCCTCCAACTGCTCGATCATGCGTTGCGCATTACGCTGATAGATTGCAGCATGATCCGGGTCCAGGGAGCCGAGCGTGGTGGCCAATGCGAGCACGAGGGCCCTTGCGTTGTAGGAGTCGAGCCATGAATAGGGGTCTGTGGGGATCCCCGGTCCAGGTTCCGGCTCCCCGCCATCTATTTCCCAGAAGCCTTTGTCCCTGCGGGCCAGCAAGGACACGTCGGCCGTTTCGTTCAGGGTCACGATCTTGACTCGTCCCCCGGGGCGAAACTTGTCCAGGAATTTTTCCAGGGATCCACCAACCCGGACAACGACATCCGCCTGTTTCAAAGCTTCGGAGGAAACGGGGGAAAGCGTGTCTGGAAGAGGCCAGATGGAAGAAGAGACAAGAAGCGTCGGACTACCGGCACCATTCATTACGCCAGCAACCAGAGAATGAATAGGCTTGAAGGTGGCAACAACTCTAGGAGATGAGGCGGAGCCCCGTTCGGTTGCGGCCGGGGCGGGTTCCGACGTGACGAACAGAGCGATGAACAGAAGAGGGATTGTCGGCCAACGCATGGGATCCGGTCACGCCGCCAGATCGAGTACGGTGGCGGTGGTTTGCCGAGCCTGGAGAATGCCCTCGGCATCGCTGGTGTCGAGCGTCTCGCCGGCGCGCACATAACCCGACACATTGGTGTTGGCAGCGGCGTAGGCCTCGATTCCCCGTCGGCGAACCAGGGGCTCGTTGCGGGGTGCCTCCGCGGTGCCGCGCTCCTGGCCGAACTGGTGGGCCAGAAAGATCGCCGAATCCTGATGGATCGGCCTGGGTATGACGGGCTCCGGCGCGTTTTGAGGAGAATGCAGGGCGGCCAGTTTTGCGGCCAGACCGGTGTAGGTGGTCTCCGCCGGGACGGGGGCGGGTGGCTGAGGGGAGGTTTGTGCTCCGGCGTCCGGGTTTTCTTGCCTGGGGTTGTCCCGGAGCCGGTTCGTATTCTGATCCCCGGCTTCAGGTGGCTTCAGGGCGACTGCCGGCTGCTCCGTCTGTACCGGCGGAACCGCTCCGGCGGATTGCCCTTCGCCCTGGCGGTCAGCCTCCGACAGGGGACGCCGCACCGCAATGCCCGGCTGCGGCACAGGCTGCGACACCCCATAAATCCCCGCGGCAAACCCGAACGCGGACATCAGCCTTCCTTCCCTCGATCCGGGAACGAGATCGGACCAGCACGAAGCCATCATAGCACGGTGGCTTTCAGCGATCATCAAGCAATCAGAATCGTGTACGGATTCAGGGCGTGCTGACGATCTGTCCGGCGGTTCGAGCCTCTGTTGACTTCTACCGTCAACGCTTTCACATTGGAATCGTGAGCGTGACCGTACTCTTCGACACTCTGAGGCTCGCCCGTAAGCTGGAAGCTGCCGGCTTTTCGCAGAGGCAGGCGGCTGATACCGCCGAGGCGATGGCCGATGCCATGGCGGCTACCGAGCCTGTCACCAGGGAGCACCTCGACTCCAGACTGCGCGAGCTTGAGTTGCGTCTGAAGCATAATCTGACGCTGCGCCTTGGTGGTATTGTCGCAGCCGGTGTGGCCTTTCTGGCGGCCCTGATGAAACTGCATTGATAGCACCGCCGTGTTCGGACGATTGTTGACAAATTGACCTGATCGTGGTCGCCTCACGCAGGAGCAGGGATGGCCCAGTAGGGCCGTCCCGTTGTTTGGAGAGATGCAGTCGCGGATGACCGCAAAGGTCTTCGCTGGGAGTTGGTCGTGCTTCCTCATCCTGTTGCCATTGTTTGTCCAGCCGATATCTCTATCACGGAGACACGACTCGAACAGCAGTTCGAGAGCATGAGGGTTCAGGTAGAAACAGAACGCAAAGTCGTATACTTCGTCACCGAAGACATGCTGTCACGCTGCGAACGATGGCTTTCTACAAGAACATGGTATCTTCTTGAAAGTGACTCACTACTCAATTCTCCTGAGGTCATTTTTCTATACTCTGTTCCGACCACTATTGATTTGATAGTGCGTGAACGTGCTCGTTTTTCCGTTACCGATTGGACCGGGCGTATCCGCCCTCTTGCGCGCCCGATAGACACGGAAGACTATGATCTCCCCCTCCGCCATATCTTCGCCAAGTTGTCACCCATGGTGGCGACGGAGCTGTTGTACTTCCCCTATGGTTACTCGTTTCGCTTTCCCGGGCTGGGTCCGATCGATGCTCTTGGATTCCGCAATACGGCTGATCTTCGTGCTCTGGCCGATCGGCCGGCAAACCACAAGGTCATCGCCTGTTTTGGCGGCTCCGGGTGCTGGGGTTCCTTCAGTCTTCACCACCAGACGATTCCTTCCATCATAGAATGTGTGCTCAATGAATATTGCTCAAGCAATAATATAGACATAAAGTTCAGTGTCATCAATTTCTCACAGAGTAGCAATGTTACCTTGAATCATATATTCAACTACGTACTTTATGGGCAACCCCTGAGGCCGGAAATCGTTATTTCTCATGGTGGATTCAATGATTTTGTTTCAGGGCTGATCAATGACCCCTATCTTTTGATGGAACATTCCATTACGTATCCGGTACAATTGGAAGCCTGGGCGCAGAAGCTGCATGATACCAGCCATATCCCCTGCAAGCATGACGAAGAGGTTTATGGCGTCATCAATCAACCCCTGACGGTAATACGAGCCTACGTGAGTCGGATGCGGCAGTTCGCGGAAGTCGTCCGTGGCGTTTCGTCTCGGTTCGTTTGGGGGTTGCAGCCTTTCAAGGATTTGCCGTCCGCCGGGCCGCAGTGGTCCGAATCGTATCGCATGATTGGCGGTCTCTACAAAATGTTCGTGGAGAATTTCAGACCGGACGATGGATATATGTTCGCGGATTGCCATACGATGCTGGAAAACCATGGGGATACGGCGGCTTTGTTCGGGGATAATGTCCATCTTACCCCTGCGGGGGATCGGGTCGTGGGGGAATTCTACGCTGGCAAGATTATCGAAGCCGTGTTCGTGGAAAGGAAATGGAAGCTGTAGCAAGCATGCGCAACAGAGAGAAAATTTCCTCTCAGAATTGGCGAAGCAATCGCCGCAGGTAGTCCCGTTCCGGCATAGGGCGGTCTGGGTCGCTGGCCCGGCGTCGCAGTTCGTCGAGGATTTCCCGGGCCCCACGCATTTCCGCGGAATCCGGAATCTTGAGGGCTGTCCCGTCATCAGGATTGCCGCCGGGACGACCCAGGGGATCCAAACCCGGACCGGACAGGCCACCGCCGGGCAACAGCAGCGGGCCTGAGCCGCCGCCAAGGACCCGGTTCATCATCCCTTCAAGAGCCTCGCGCGCTCCCTGGCGCAGGGCCTCCACGGCCATGCCCTGGGCCTCGACAGCGGGCCTGCCGGCGGCCTTGCGCAGAAAGTCAACGGCATCGCGCATGGCAGGCTCCGCCTGTTCCAGGGCTTCCGGTACCTTCATCCTCAACGCACCAAGCCGCTCCAGGCTCTCGCCAAGGGTTTCGCGGATCGCTTCCTGTCTGTCGGCCAGGGACCGCATCCGGTCGCGATGTGCGGAACGACGCGATTCCTGGTGCTGTCTGAACGTCTGTTCCAGCAATTTCTGCTGCCGGTCCAGGATGTCCTTCAAACGCTCCTGCATCTCCCGCATGTCCTTCAGAGCTGGGCCGAGTTCCGACGGTACGCGGGCATTGCGCAGGCTTTCGGTCAGTTGCCGCAGGGAGCGCAACATCTCCCGGGCCGTTTCCCTGGCTCCGGCCTGGTATGTCTCCCGCAGCCGGTTCAGGCTGCGGAAGATATCCTCCGGGTGTAGAACCTGCCCGTTGGGTTGCAACAGGGAATATGGCAGATCCGCCTGTGGCCCAAGCCGCTGTGCCAGACTTTGCAGATACTGGTCGAGGGCTTCGCGATAACGACCCAGCAGAGCCCCCAGCATGTCCCCGTTGGCGGTCCCGTCCGCCATGGTTTCCGCCAATTCCTTCTCGATTTCCTCCAGGGCGCGTTCGGCAGCGGCCCCGGCACCGTCCTCTACCCGCAGCGCCGTCTGCCACAATAGATCCCTCACGGTGACGAGAGCGTCGTCAGATGCCCCGTTGCTCAGGCGATCGTGAGCGATGCGCAGGGCCAGGAATACCACCGGGTCCCCGGCGAAATCCTCCGGGTGGCGGGAAAGTTCATCAAGGGGGGACAGCGTCTCGGTGAACGTCTCCGGTGAGGTTATCAGCCTCTGGCGGTTCTCGGCGATTTTTCGCGCCACCGGATGCGAGAAAACGCGCTCGGGTAGCCGAGCCGCGACGGGGTCGCTGAGACCGATCTGGCCCTTGTCATCCCGAACGGAAAGCCTGAGGCTCACTGGCAGGCCTGTCCAGGGATGAGCGGTCAGGTCCGGATAGCCCGTCTCGCGCAGGTTCCTGGGTCTGGTGGTGGACAGCGGCAGGGTTACCTCCAACGGTGTCTCCCGGGGGTGTCCCTGGCGTTGGATCAGGGCGCTGACGCCAGCCACGCCATAGTCGTCCCGAACCTGATAAGATAAACCAAGTCGCCAGCGACTGGTTTCCTTTGGGGCCTCCAGGAACGCGACTTCCGGTGGTGTATCGATCACAACCCGCAAATTCCACCGGGCCAGAGTGCGACCCTCCTGGACCACGGCAAGCTGTTCGACGCGGTCGATGATGGTCTCCAGGCGATGACTGGCATCGCCCAGGGTATCGAACGGGACGAGACGCTCTCCCAACCGCATCTCCGGCGTGCCGGCAGCTCCGGTTACCAGGGCGAGTACGGTGCTTCCCTCCGGTACCTCACGCGGCGTTTCCGCAGGTTGGTCCCCCGTGGGCCCGTCTTCCAGACTCCTGGGCGGCAGCCGGGTGTAGGGCGGCGGCGTGATCCACAGACGTACCGTGGCCGGAACGAAGTTCGTGGTTGAGAAGCTCGGTCGAAGGGCCCGCCCCAGACGTTCGAGCCTCTGGCCCTGGCTCTGGGTTACGGCGATGACCAGCAGCAACAGGACTGCCGCCCGCAAGCCAAGAGGGTCGACAGCCGCGAGCCCAGGTCGCGGCAGCCCGATCGGCAGGCGGCGTGCCTGGGCTTCCATACGGACGAGATGGGCATGCCAGAAGGCCCGGGTTGCCGGGTCCTGGTCATCGGTTGCCAGGAAATCTTCCAGGGCGGTGAGAGGCCGATGAACGGTCGAGGATTCCAGTCTCCGTATCAGATCCTGTCGATCCGGAAAAACTACCATTCCATGTGCTCTCAGTCCGGCGGCAAGCAACGCAAGGCCAAGCAGACCCAGAATCGCGGCATGCAATCCGCCCGGCAAACGCGGCAACCCGTCCAGCAGGGCAAGGGAGACGAAGAGACCAAGCAGGCAGACCAACGGCCACAGGGCCCGCCACAGACGTTCCCATGTCAGCACCAGCCACGTCCAACGCAACTTGCGCCGAAGCCATGGTCTTGGATCATCGCAGGTGGCGTGTCGTGGTCTCACGGAAACGGAAATTCACAAAGTCTCGGGGCTATGAGCGGAAGTCCCTTCCTTCTGCCAGTCCGCCAGGGACTCCAGCGCCATCATCTCCGAAAAGGCAGGTCTGCGGCGGACGATGGCGAACCTGTCACCCTTCACCATCACCTCGGGTACCAGTGGGCGGGCGTTGTAACCGGACGCCATTACCGCGCCGTAGGCCCCGGCGGATGCGATTGCCAGCAGGTCACCGGCGGCCAACGGCGGCAAGGGGCGCTGCTGGGCAAAGGTATCACCGCTCTCGCAGACCGGGCCGACCACGTCCATGGGGGTGCGGGAGGTACCCGGAGATGGCTCCTTCACCGGCAGGATTTCATGATAGGCCCCGTACATGGCCGGGCGCACCAGATCGTTCATGGCGGCATCGACGATGGCGAAGGTGCGGGTCACCCCCTCCTTGATATAGACCACGCTGGTAATCAGAAGGCCGGCATTACCGACGATCAGCCGTCCGGGCTCGAACATCAGCAGGCACTCCAGGGGTCCCAGGATGGTGCGGATCACCCCGGCATACTCGGCGGGGGAAGGT
>JBKACM010000156.1:0-6045 GCA_046269335.1 Alphaproteobacteria bacterium
CGAACGATCGCGCGGGCGCTCAATGCGCCATTCCCAGACCGTGATGAGTCAAGCTCATCTCGGTCTGGTATGATATCCTCCTTCGTCCGAGGTCCACGACGGAAGCGTTCGGAAGCCCCGAAAAGAAATGCGCGGAACACGCCGTCGGCGTGCCCCGCGCTTCTTTCCTGCCCAAACCCAAAGACCTACAGAGCGACCTTCTGCACTTTCCAGACATCGCTGGCATAGGTGTGGACCGTGCGGTCACTGGAGAACACACCCATGTTGGCAACGTTGAGCGCAGCCCGCCGCGACCAGTCGGCCTGATCCAGGAACAGGGCGTCGGCTCTCTCGTGAGTGGCCACGTAGGAAGCGTAGTCGGCCAGCAACAGGTAGTGATCCCCCCCCTTCAGCAGGGAGTCGAAGATCGGCCGGTAACGCTCTGGCTCTCCGGGTGAGAAGAAGCCCTGGCCGATCATGTCCATGACCCGGGTCAACTCCGGATTGCGACGGTAATAGCCCCAGGGGTCATAGCCACGGACGCGCAAATCCTGCGCCTCGCCCGCCGTCAGACCGAACGCGAAGAAGTTCTCCTCGCCCACCGCCTGCATGATTTCGATGTTGGCTCCGTCCAGGGTACCGATGGTCAGCGCGCCGTTCATGGCGAACTTCATGTTGCCGGTGCCGGAAGCCTCGGTGCCGGCAGTGGAAATCTGCTCGGAAAGATCGCTGCCCGGAATGATGATCTCCGCCGACGAAACGTTGTAGTTCGGCATGAACACGATCTTCAGCATGTCCTGCACGGCCGGATCGTTGTTGACCATCTCCGCCACGTCGTGAATCAGACGGATGATCAACTTGGCCATGTAATATCCCGGAGCCGACTTGCCGGCGATCAGGATGGTACGCGGCACCGCCACCTTGTGGTTGCTGCCATCCCGCAGACGATTGTAGCGGGTGATGATGTGCAGCACGTTCAGAAGCTGGCGCTTGTATTCGTGAATGCGCTTGACCTGGACGTCGAACATGGAGGCCGGGTTGACGCGAACCCCCACCGCGGAACGGATAGCCTGGGCCAGACGTTCCTTGCGGCCCTGCTTGACGGCCCGGAATTCCTCCAGGAACCTCGGATCGGAGGTGTGGGGGACCAGTTCCGAAAGCCTGGCAAGATCCGTGATCCACTCCTCACCGATGCGCCCGGTGATCAGCCTGGACAGTGGCGGATTGGACTGCATCAGCCAGCGGCGCGGGGTCACGCCATTGGTGACGTTGACGAACTTGTGCGGCCACATCTGGTGGAAGTCGTGAAAAATGGTCTGGCACATCAGGTTGGTGTGCAGCTCGGCCACTCCGTTGACCTTGACGCTGCCGACAATGGCCAGATGGGACATGCGGATGCGGCGGCTGTCGTCGTCGATCAGAGACATGCGACGCAGAATGCCGAGATCGCCGGGGAAGCTGTACTTCACCTGCTGAAGGAACTTGTGATTGATCTGGTAGATGATTTCCAGGTGACGCGGCAGGACGGATTCCAGCATGGAAATCGGCCAGGTCTCCAGCGCCTCCGGCAACAGGGTGTGGTTGGTGTAGGAGAAGGTGCGACAGGTCATCTCCCATGCCCGCTCCCACTCGTAGCCGTGGATGTCGGTGAGGAGCCGCATCATCTCCGGGATAGCCAGCGCCGGGTGGGTGTCGTTGAGCTGGATCGCCACGCGGTCGGGCAGGAGGTCCAGCACGTCATGAGTCCGCTTGAAGCGGGCGATGATGTCCTGAAGCGAAGAACTGACGAAGAAGTACTCCTGTTTCAGGCGCAACTCCTGCCCCATCAGGGTGGTGTCGGCCGGATACAGCACGCGGGAGAGATTTTCGGACGAGGTCTTGTCCCGCACCGCGTCGATGTAATTGCCCTGGTTGAAATAGCTGAGGTCGAAATCCCGGGTGGCGCGCGCGGTCCACAGGCGCAGGTTGGTCACGGTCGGCGAGCCGTACCCGGAGACCGGCACGTCATAGGCCATGGCAATGACATCGTCGGTGTCAACCCACTGGCAGGACTCCTTGCCGGCGGCGTCGCGGAAGGTGAGGATACGGCCGTGGAACCGGACCGGATAGCAGACCTCAGGCCTGGGATATTCCCAGGCGTTGCCGTGGCGCAGCCAGTTTTCCGGCTGCTCCACCTGCTGCCCGTGCTCGATGCGCTGGCTGAACATACCGAACGCATAGCGGATGCCGTAACCGAAACCGGGGTAGCCGTGGGTGGCCATGGAATCCAGGAGGCAGGCGGCGAGACGGCCAAGACCGCCGTTGCCGAGTGCGGCGTCGAACTCCAGTTCCTCCAGCACGCTGAGGTCCTGCCCCAGACTCTCCAGCGCCGCCTTGACGCTGTCGTGGATCTTGAGGTCATAGAGCTGCTTCACCAGACTACGGCCGGTCAGGAACTCCATGGACAGGTAATAGACCCGCTTGGTATCGCGATCAAACTGGGTCCTGGCCGAACGGATGTAGTCGTCGCTCAACAACCCTCGCACCAGAAAGGCCAGGGCATAGAACCAGTTCTCCTTGGACGCATACATCGGGTCCGCGCCCACGACATGAACCATGAAGTGAGTCAGTTCCCGTTTGATGGATTCAATATCGGTGAAGTCCACCCTGTCGGTGACCCTTGCCGTGGCTTCGTTGGTACGTTGCATCTTGTTGCTTCTCCTTCCCCGGTGCCGAGACAGTTGTTCGCCCCGTTCCCCCCGTTTTCACCAAAAAATCAATTCAGTCCGCGGTACAGCCTCTGATACTCCTCGGCCGCCCGCCGCCAACTGAAATCCTGAGCCATGGCACGGCGTTGAAGCTGCTGCCATATCGGCCGCATCCGGTATAACGCCAAGGCACGATGCATGGCCCCACAAAAATCCCCCACCGTCGCCTGACGGAACACGAACCCGGTCCCGACATTGCCCTGCGCCATGTCGATGACCGTATCGGCCAGTCCGCCCGTGTGACGAACGACCGGAATGGTGCCGTACCGTAGAGCATAAAGCTGCGACAAGCCACAAGGCTCGAACCGCGATGGCATCATCAGAACGTCGCAACCCGCCTGAACCCGGTGCGCCAGCGATTCATCGAAACCGATGACGACGGAAACGCGCCCAGGGTAACGCTTCATCATTTCCTGACAGGCATTCTCCAGAGCGGCATCGCCGGTTCCCAGGAGGAAGACCTGGCCACCCCGGACGACGATATCGGGCACCGCGGCCAGAACGAGGTCAATCCCTTTCTGCTCCGTAAGACGGCTGATCATACCGCACAGAGGCGCGTTGGGATTGGGTTCGAGCCCCATCTCCCTCTGGAGATCGGCCTTGTCGGCCGCCTTGCCTTCCAGCGACGTGCGACTGTAATGGTGCTGAATCGCAGGATCGGTCGCCGGATCCCACAGCTTCGGGTCCTCGCCGTTGAGGATTCCAACTAGGTCCCCGCTGCGCGCACGCAGGAGCCCCTGGAGCCCCTGTCCCTCCGCCTCGGTCTGGATTTCGTGGGCGTAGGTAGGACTGACGGTGGTGATCCGGTCGGCATAGTACAGACCGGCCTTCAGGTACGACACCGATCCATAGAACTCGACCCCCTCCACGGAATAGCACGCCTCGGGCAACTCGATGGCATGCAGGATTTCCCGTCCGAACCGCCCCTGGTACGCCAGGTTGTGTACCGTGAACACCGTCGCAGGCCGCCGCGCGCCCCATAATTTCACGTAGGCGGGAACCAGACCGGTCTGCCAGTCGTTGGCATGCAGCACGTCCGGACGCCATCCCCCCAGATGTTCCTGCACCTCACCATTCACGCCAATCAGAGCCGCCACCTGGGACAGAAGGGCAAAACGCAGGTGATTGTCTGGCCAGTCAGCGCCATCCGGCCCGACGTAGGGATTGCCGGTGCGGCCGTACAGAGAGGGACATTCCACCATCCACACCGCAAGACCGCTGTCTGGCATGCGGCCGGGTATCAGGGACACGGAACCGACCCCCATCAGATTGCCGAGGGTGATCGCACCACCTCTGCCCTCAACCAGCTCCAGCGCCTGAGGATAGGCCGGCAACAAGACCCTGACGTCTTCACCGATACTCGACAGCGCCACGGGCAGCGCGCCCGCCACATCCGCCAATCCGCCCGTCTTGATCAGGGGATAGGCCTCCGCCGCCGCGAACAAAACTCTCATCGATACCCTTGACTTCCAAAACTCTTGGCTTCCAGACCCCAGCGCCGCCGGCCCCCGGATCGGCCCGACGCCAGACTATGGCGCAGAGACGCGGCGAAGGGAAATCCTTAAGAACGCGCGCCCAAACTTTCAAGTCTCATTCTCACTTCAGCCACATTTCACGGCGAAGGGAGATACGAGCCCGACGACCGGTTTTCCCACGATCGCCTTGTGGGCATGTGCGATTTTCTCACAACTTGGATTGAATACCGGCTTCGGGAATGTCACTCTGGAAGCATCGCGCGCCGGGGACCGACCGGTCGCGGCTGGGGGATATCGACAGAGGGCTCCGGAACGGGGAATCCTATCGGGGGGGTCGCCTTGGGGGCGTCCGACGTACCCTGTGGGTACGGAGCGCGTCATGGGCGGGCTTCCGGCGCATATTCGGGCAGGGGAACACACATGCATTTTTCATCCGACCTCCCATACGATCTTCACAACGCGGTCAAGCATACCTTCGCCCTGGTTCTGGCCGGGGGGCGGGGCACGCGCTTGATGCAGCTCACTGACGACGAGGCAAAACCCGCAATCCCGTTCGCGGGCAAGTTCCGGATCATCGATTTCCCACTGTCGAACTGCATCAATTCCGGCATCCGCCGCATGGCCGTGTTGACCCAGTACAAGGCCCACACCCTGATCCAGCATATCCAGCGCGGATGGGGGTTCCTGCGCGCCGAGATCAACGAATTCGTGGAGTTGTGGCCGGCGCAGCAGCAGCTTGAGTCGGCTGCCTGGTATCAGGGCACGGCGGATGCGGTATACCAGAACCTGTCACTGATTCTGAGTCGCAACCCGAAATACGTGCTGATCCTGGCCGGAGACCATGTCTACAAGCAGGACTACAGCAAGCTCCTGGCCGATCATATCGAAAGCAAGGCCGACGTCACCGTGAGCTGTGTCGATGTCCCCATCAAGGACGCCCGGGAGTTCGGCGTCGTCAGTGTCGATACCAGGGATATCATCATCGATTTCCTGGAAAAACCGAAAGACCCCCCCTGCATTCCCGGCCAGCCCGACCGGGCCTTCGCCAGCATGGGCATCTACATCTTCAACACCGACGTCCTGGCCGAGTACCTGCAACGGGATCATGTGGACTCCGGTTCCGCCCACGATTTCGGCAAGAATATCATTCCGACCATGGTCAAGGAACGCAAGGTCCTGGCCCACCGCTTCTCCGACAGTTGCGTCTCCTGCCTGAAGCGCAAGAAGGAGGAAGGCGGCACTACCAGTGGCGAGCCCTACTGGCGCGATGTCGGCACCCTTGATGCCTACTGGGCCGCCAATATCGATCTGACCACGGTCACCCCGGAGCTGGATCTGTACGATGCCACCTGGCCCATCTGGACCTATCAGGTGCAGCAGCCCTCGGCCAAGTTCGTCTTCGATGACGACGAACGTCGCGGCATGGCGGTGGATTCGCTGCTCTCGGCCGGCTGCGTGGTTTCCGGCGGCACGGTGCGCCGCTCTCTTCTCTTCAGCATGGTCCGGGTCAATTCCTATACCCTGATCGAGGACTCCCTGATCCTGCCGAACTGCGATATCGGCCGTCATTGCCGGTTGCGCAAGGTCGTCCTTGGCAGCAATTGCCAGGTTCCGGAGGGGCTGGTGGTCGGCGAAGACCCGGTCCTGGATGCCAAGCGCTTTCAGGTCACCGAGGGCGGCGTCACCCTGATCACGGCTCCGATGCTGGCCAAGCTGGCCGGGGGATAGACACGGCCGTATCCCCCGCGCTCCCGCGCGGAGGGGCTTATACCAGACCGAGATGAGCTTGACTCATCGCGGTCTGGGAATGGCGCATTGAGCGCCCGCGCGATCGTTCGCGCGCA
>JBKACM010000157.1:0-6023 GCA_046269335.1 Alphaproteobacteria bacterium
GCCGTCGACTCTGGTGATATGGGTGTGCAAGACCCCCCCTTCCCGGAAATTCTGGTGCAGTAGCGAAACGGGTATTGAGGTATCCGTTGAATTGTAAATCTCGCGCGGCCGCCCCTGCGGGTCCAGAAGGACCATCCAGTTTGGGGTGATGAAGGTACGCAACAGAGAACGGGGAAGCAGCCACGGCGGTTCGTCGCGCCAGGTACTGGGCTGTCCGTTTATCTGCGGTTTCAGGCCGACGTTGGCCAGATACGCCCGCAGGGGGGCATATGTGCTGAAAATGACCGCAAGCTGTTCCTCCTGCCGGATGGCCTGATCGAAACGCATCCTGTCACCGGCAGCCGGCTCCTTCAGGTCCGTCATGCGACTTTCCCGGAACTGATTTTGCAGGATGGGCGTTCGCACCGCGTCCAGTCCGACCATCAGCAGGCCACCAAACGACAACGAGGCCAGAACCATGCGCAACGGCAAGGGCGTGTGGGCCAGCAGCCAACGCCACGTCTCCCGCGGTCTCGCGGGATCTTTCCTTCCGGCTTTCTGTCTGCTCATCGTCATTTGGACGAAGGCAAACGGTCTGGTTCGCCGATCAATTCATTTCCCTTGAACTTCCATCCCGCCACCCGCAACTTCTCCACCGGAACAAGTCCATAGACCTCTCCGACCGCGCCCGCCTTCGACAGAAGATAGGCGACGAGCCGGTCCGCCTCGGGATTGGCAGCCGGACCTTCCCAGGTGGTCAGGTTCATGACCTCGTACAGGGGATAGCGCAAGGTCGCTATCGCCTCGCTGTCCAGGGAACTCTCGCCATCGATTTTGATGGTCCGCACCGGGGTCGTCGCGGCGTGCCGCGTCACGTGCCAGTTTGTTTCGTAGCCGATACTATCCCGGTTCAACGACACCGTCCGGATCATGTCGGGAATGGAGCCAACGTCCTGGGCATCCCGGCTGAATCTTTCCTGGTTGTCGAGCAGCAAGCGCCAGTGGCCGGGACGGGTCTTGCAGTGTAGGCGGGTCGCCACGAACACCGACTGGTCCGGCAGCTTTCTTTCCCGCGCCTTGTCAAGCTGTTGCCAGTGTCGGATCTGTCCGGAGAAGATTTTTTGCGCCTCGTCCCGGGACAGGGTTTCCACCGGATTGCCGGGATGGACGATCAGCGCAATTCCGGTGACCCCGATGGTGTGGAATTTTATCCCCGGCAAGCGGTCGGCCCGTTCCGGCGGACAACAGTATCCCCCGATGTCCAACTCCTTGCGGGACAACCCCCCGAGAGCCGTACCGCAGGTTCCGTTCTGCACGGCAATCTTCAGTTTCTCCCGTCTGGCATATTCCTCGATGAAGGGCAGCAACGCCGGATAAATCTGCTGATCCAGCACGATGGCGACATCCACGCCGGCGGGGGCCCTCTCCAGCGGACGCTGTTGCCAGTCGGCAGGCATATCGGTCAGGACGGCGGGATCGGAAAACGCCGGCCCGGGGAAGGGATTGTCCCGCATTTCCGCCCATGCGACGGCCGTCGAAATCATGGAGAGAAGGATCCCTGGAAGCAGAGCCCGAAGCAGGGCCAAAGTGTTCCTTGCGACTATCGCACCCATCGGTAGCCTCCATCCATACCGCGCCGGCTCAAGGCAGAGCCACCTCGCTGGCCTTGAGCTGCGCACCAAGCTCCCGCTTCAGTCTTTCAAGACCGGCTTCGGTGGCGGACTCGCAACGGGCCACCAGCACCGCCTGGGTGTTGGAAGCTCGCAGCAGCCACCAGCCATCCTCGGTCAGCACCCGCACGCCGTCGATGTCGGCGACCCTGGCCCCCGAGCTGGACAGCCTGGCCCTGACCTCCTCGATCACCGCGAACTTGCGATCCTCGGCACAGGAAAAGCGCAACTCCGGGGTATTGACCAGCTTCGGCATGCGATCGAGACGCTGGCCCAGACTCTCGCCGCTGCGGCCCAGGATGCCCAGAACCCGAACCGCCGCGTACAGGGCGTCGTCGAAACCGTAATAACGGTCGGCGATGAAGATATGCCCACTCATCTCGCCGGCAACCAGGGCTCCGGTCTCCGCCATCTTGCTCTTGATCAGGGAGTGACCGGTCTTCCACATCAACGGGTTGCCGCCCAGGCGCGCCACTTCGTCGAACAGCATCTGGCTGGCCTTGACATCGGCGATGATGGTGGCTCCTGGTCTGTCCTTCAGCATATCCTCGGCCAGGATCAGCAGAATCTGGTCACCCCACAGGATGCGACCCCGCTCGTCCACCACGCCAATGCGATCGCCATCGCCATCGAAGGCAATGCCGATATCCGCCTTCTCCGCCAGCACCGCCTTCTGAAGTTGAACCATGTTCTCGGGTTCGGTAGGGTCCGGATGGTGATTGGGAAAGGTGCCGTCGATCTCGGCATTGAGCAGGACGTGTCGTCCCGGCAGGCGTCGGGACAGCTCGGCCATGACCTCGCCGGCGGCTCCATTGCCGGCATCCCACACCACCCGCAGCGGCCGTCCCGGGTCCAGGTCCTGAACCAGCCGGGCGATATAGGACTCCATCACCGGCTCCACCAGAGACAACCCGGTCCCCCGGGCATAGTCACCGCTGCTGGCAGTAACACCGATGTCCCGGATATCCTGCCCGAAGAAGGGCCGATCCCGCAGCAGCATCTTGAAACCATTGTGGTCGGGCGGATTGTGGGAACCGGTGATCATCAGGCCGCCATCGGCGTCGAGGACCCTGGTCGCATAGTACAGCATCGGAGTGGGCCCCCGCCCGACCCGCCGTACTTCCAGACCGGCCGCCAGCAGACCCGCCACCGCCGCTTCCTCCAGGATCGGGGAGGACAGCCGGCCGTCATAACCGACGCAGGCGATGTTCCCCCCTGCCCTGGCCAGCGCGGTTCCGAAGGCCTGGCCAATGGCTCTGGCATCCTCGGGAAACAGGGTCTCGCCGACGATGCCGCGAATGTCGTACTCGCGCAGGATGGTCGGGTGAAAGATATGGGCCGCCGAAGCCTTCATGGTCTCTCCTTCCCGCCTCAGGTGATCACGGTGGGTGCGGCGCGACCGGTGCGCCCATGGATTTCCGCCAGGGAGCCCGCGATTTCGATCAGATCGGCCAGAGTTTCCTGGGTATCCTGCTCATGACGGGCCGGATCGGGCTCGTAGCGCTCGATGTAGACTCGAAGCGTCGCGCCTTCGGTGCCCGTTCCGGACAGGCGATAGACGATGCGCGAACCGTCGGTGAAGATGACGCGAACGCCCTGTTTGCTGCTGACGCTGCCGTCCACCGGGTCGGTATAACTGAAGTCGTCGGCCATGGCCACCTCGTAGCGGCCGAGCTTGCGACCCTTCAGGGTAGGGGCCAGAGCGCGCAGGTGATCGACCAGACCATCGGCAAGCTTGGTATCGATCGCCTCGTAATCATGGCGGGAGTAGTAGTTACGGCCATACTCCCGCCAGTGGGCGCGCACGATATCCCCCACGGACTCACGACGCACCGCCAGTACGTTGAGCCACATCAGCACCGCCCACACGCCGTCCTTTTCCCGCACATGGTCGGAACCGGTGCCAAAGCTTTCCTCGCCGCACAACGTGGCCTTGCCAGCGTCCAGCAGATTGCCGAAGAACTTCCAGCCGGTGGGAGTCTCGTAGCTGCCAATGCCGAGCTTGGCCGCTACCCGGTCGGGTGCCTGGCTGGTGGGCATGGAACGGGCAATCCCGGCCAACCCCCGCCGGTACCCCGGTGCCAGGGTGGCGTTGGCGGCCAGAACCGCCAGACTGTCGCTGGGCGTGACATAGAAGTTGCGGCCTAGGATCATGTTGCGATCGCCATCGCCGTCGGAGGCCGCGCCCAGATCGGGCGCGTTCGGACCGTTCATCACCTCCACCAAGTCATGGGCATGCACCAGATTGGGATCGGGATGGTGACCGCCGAAATCCTCCAGCGGAATACCGTTGATCACGCTGCCGGCAGGAGCCCCCAGACGGCCTTCCAGGATGGCGCGGGCGTAGGGTCCGGTCACGGCGCTCATGGAATCGAAACAGATACGGAAACCGGAGCGGAACAGTTCGCGGATGCGCTCAAAGTCGAAAAGCTGTTCCATCAGCTCGGCATAGTCGGCCACCGAATCGATGACCTCCACCGTCATGGTCCCGAGGGAACTCTGGCCCAGGCGATCAATGTCCACGTCCGGAGCCGAAAGAATCCGGTAACTGGTGATCTTCTGGCTGCGGGCGTAGATGGCGTCGGTGATCTTCTCGGGAGCCGGCCCGCCGGAGCCGATGTTGTACTTGATCCCGAAGTCCTCGGTCGGTCCCCCCGGATTGTGGCTCGCGGACAGCACCAAGCCGCCGAAGGCCTTGTGCTTGCGGATGACACAGGAAGCCGCCGGCGTGGACAGGATGCCGCCCTGACCGACCAGCGCCCGGCCAAAACCACTGGCCGAAGCCATTTTCAAAATCACCTGAATGGCGTGGCGGTTGAGAAACCGGCCATCACCGCCTACCACCAGGGTCTTGCCCCGAAAATCCTCCTCCAGGGAATCGAACACAGACTGGACGAAGTTTTCGAGATAATTGGGCTGCTGGAAGACCTTGACCTTCTTGCGCAGGCCGGAGGTTCCGGGCTTCTGGCCGTCGAAGGGTTTGGTGGTGACGGTCTGGACGGTGTTGTTCGCGGACATGTTCCTCTGTTCCCTCTGGCTCGACACGGCGGTCGGAGGCTCTCCTCCGGGCCCCGGGCCAGGGTAACAGAAATCGACTGCGGGTTGGATCGTTTATTGGCGGGTTATCGGTAGGTTATAGGTAATAATCCCATCCGATAAGCCCCTGACTGGGGCTCATGCCGCCGGCCGGCCGATGCAGCAGTAGCGGAATCCGGCTTCCTGCATGTCCTTCGGGCTGTAGATGTTGCGCAGGTCCACCAGGACCGGGGTCCGCATCAACTGCTTCACCCGGCCGAAATCAAGACTGCGGAACTCGTTCCATTCGGTAATGATGGCCAGGGCGTCTGCGTCCTTCATGGTGTCATAGGCATTGTCGCACCACTCCACGCCATCCAGAAACTTCCTGGCCTCCTCCATGCCTTCCGGATCGAAGACCCGCACCTTGGCCCCGGCCCGCTGGAGTGCCGGTACGATTTCCAGACTGGGCGCATCGCGCATGTCGTCGGTGTTGGGCTTGAACGTCAGACCCAGCACGGCAAGGGTTCGGCCTTCCACCGAACCACCGCAGAAATCGATGATCTTTTCGGCCATGCGACGCTTGCGCTGGTCGTTGATGTCCACCACCGTCTCGATGATCCGCAGCGGCGCGCCGTAGTCTTTCGCTGTCTGTACCAGGGCCAGGGTGTCCTTGGGAAAGCACGAGCCGCCATACCCCGGTCCGGCATGGAGAAATTTCTTGCCGATACGGCCATCCAGACCGATGCCACGTGCCACGTCGTGTACGTCGGCACCCACCTTCTCGCACAGGTCGGCGATTTCGTTGATGAAGGTGATCTTGGCGGCCAGAAAGGTATTGGCGGCGTACTTGATCAACTCGGAGGTCTCGCGCGAGGTAAACAGAATCGGGGTCTCGATCAGATACAACACGCGGTAGAGCTTGCGCATGACCTCCTGCGCCCGCTCGGACGTGGTACCGATGACCACCCGGTCGGGACGCATGAAGTCGTTGATGGCCGAACCCTCCCGCAGGAACTCCGGGTTGGAGACCACGTCGAAATCGGCCTCGGGCCTCACTTCGCGAATGATCTTTTCCACCTCGCGACCAGTCCCCACCGGTACGGTGGATTTGGTGACGACGACGGTATAGCCGTCCATCGCCGCCGCGATTTCCTTCGCCGCATCATAGACGTAGGAAAGATCGGCATGGCCATCGCCCCGTCGGCTGGGCGTGCCGACGGCGATGAACACCGCATCGGCCCCCGCCACCGCCGGAGCCAGCTCGGTAGCGAATGACAGCCTCCCGAAGCGCACGTTGCTTTCCACCAGGGCTTCAAGTCCCGGCTCGAAGATCGGCATCTGATTTCGCCGGAGCTT
>JBKACM010000158.1:0-5924 GCA_046269335.1 Alphaproteobacteria bacterium
GTTGTGGGCGAGAGCTTCCAAATGCAGCACCAAAATCTGATCCCGCTCGGCCCCGTCCGAATCACAATCACCCCACTATTTCCCTTTCTTTAGGGCGCCTGGGCAGTTACCAGTTTTCTGGTATTAACCGGAGCCTGGAGAATGCGCCCCGCCATCCTCAATCCCCTGTTCGCACCGGTGACGTCCCTGGACGGGGTCGGGCCTCGTCTTGGCGACCTTTTCACCCGTCTGGTCGGTCCCAACGTCGTGGACCTGCTGTGGCACCTGCCTTCCGGGACGATCGACCGGCGTTTTGCGCCAAAGGTCGCTCAGGCCCCGGCCGGTGCCGTCGTCACTCTGACGGTGCGGGTGGAGGCCCACCTCAGGTCGGCCTCCCCACGCGCCCCGTACCGGGTGCGCTGCGCCGACGAAACCGGGTTTCTCCATCTCGTCTACTTTCATGTCCGGGGGGATTATCTGGATCGCCTGCTTCCGGTTGGCACCACCCGGGTCGTCAGTGGCCGGGTCGAATCCTTCAACAACGAACTCCAGATGAATCACCCGGACCTCGTCGTTCCCGTGGAGGAAATCGCCAACGTTCTGGTGGTGGAACCGACCTATCCGCTGACCACCGGCCTTTCCGGAAAACAGTTGGGTCGCGTGATCCGGGGGGCCCTGGGGAGAGTCCCGGAGTTGCCGGAATGGCACGATCCCGCGCTGATGCGACGGGAAGGCTGGCCGTCGTGGAAGGAGGCCCTGGCGGCGGTTCACGCGCCCCAGAACGCTTCGGACCTGGAGCCCTCCAGCCTCGCCCGTCGCCGGCTGGCCTATGATGAACTTCTGGCCAGTCAACTTGCTCTGGCCCTGGTGCGCCACACTTTGCGGCGACGGAGTGGCCGTATCCTCATGGGTGACGGTCGGTTGCGGGAGAGGGTACGCGGTGCCCTGCCATTTTCCCTGACTCAGGCTCAGGAAAGCTGTCTGAGCGACATTTTCGCCGACATGGCTGGCGAAACACGCATGCTGCGGCTGTTACAGGGAGATGTTGGCAGCGGCAAAACCGTGGTCGGGGTCATGGCCATGTTGAACGCGGTCGAAACCGGGGCGCAGGCCGCCATGATGGCCCCGACGGAAATTCTGGCCCGACAGCACATGGGGAGCCTGGAACGGATGGCCTCCATGGCGGGGGTTCGCGTTGCCCTGTTGACCGGGCGGGACAAGGGCAGAGCCCGAGAGGAAGTCGTTGCCGGTGTCGCCGATGGGTCCATCGCCATGGTCGTCGGCACTCACGCGCTGTTACAGGAGGATGTGCGGTTTCACGATCTTGCCCTGGTGGTCATTGATGAACAGCATCGGTTCGGCGTCCACCAGCGCCTGGAGCTTGCCGACAAGGGAAATGCCCCGGACCTGCTGGTGATGACCGCCACCCCGATTCCGCGCTCGTTGACCCTGGCGCACTACGGGGACATGGACATATCGCGCCTGGAAGAAAAACCGCCGGGCCGGCAACCGGTCGAAACCGTGGCGAAACCCTTGACGGCCCTGGGGGAAGTTGTGGTCGCCATACAACGCGCCGTCGCCAACGGTGCCAAGGTATTCTGGGTGTGTCCACTGGTGGAGGAGTCCGAAGTTCTGGATCTTGCCGCCGCCGATGAACGGCATGCCACCCTGCGCCAGAGTTTTGGCGATCGGGTCGGTCTTCTGCACGGGCGGATGAAGGGGGCGGAGAAGGAGCGGGTCATGGCCGCTTTTTCCGGGGACGGGATGGATATCCTGGTGGCGACGACCGTCATCGAGGTCGGGGTTGATGTGCCCGAAGCCACGGTGATGGTGATCGAACACGCCGAGAGATTCGGTCTGGCGCAACTTCATCAGTTGCGGGGACGCATCGGGCGGGGGGTCGGAAGGTCTACTTGCCTTTTACTGTACGCGCCACCGTTACAGGAAAACGCCCGGGCCCGTCTGTCCATTCTGCGGGAGACCGACGATGGATTCGTTATCGCCGAAGAGGACCTGCGGCTGCGGGGTAGTGGCGAGTTGCTGGGGGTAAGGCAAAGTGGTCTTCCAGTACAGCGATTGGCTGACCCGGTTACTCAGGGCGAGTTGCTGGCGATGGCCAGAGATGATGCCAGGTTAATTCTTCACCACGATTCCAGGCTTGAGACGCCCCGGGGGGAGGCTTTGCGGACGCTGTTGTACCTGTTTGCCAGGGACTCGGCGATCCGGGCATTGCGCTCGGGGTAGGGGTGGGGTGGGGGAGGAGGAGAAAGGGCAGAAAAGATACGAGGGGCCCAGGGCCCCTCGCGCTCCCCAGGGTATTCGGGAGAATCTATTCTTTCTCCGCGGCTGCCTTGCCCGCGGCCGCCTTGCGGGGGACCTTTTTCGGATCGGCGGTGATGGGGCGGTAGATCTCTATCCTGGCTCCCTCCTCCACCTTCGCATCCAGGGTTACCAGCTTGCCAAAAACACCGACCTTGTGCTTCTCCAGCTCCAAATCCGGAAACTGCTGGAGGACGCCAGAGCGCTCGACCGCCTGACGGACGGTAGAGCCCTCGGGAACATCGATATTCAGCCAAGCCTGACGTGCTGCCGTGGCATAGACCACCCCTACCTTCATCGCTCAGCGCTCCTCTCAACAGCCTACCATCACACACCATGCCCGACAGGACCCGTCGGAATCGGCTTGCCTGCCATGAGGTCAACCCGCCGCTTGGCCGCCACGAGAAGACCAGCGACGATGAACCCACCGGGAGGCAGCACCATCATCAGGATACCGGTGTCCGGGGCCAAGACCCGCGTCTCCAGGAACTTGAACCCGGTTCCCAGCAGCAAGGAAGCATCGGCAAACAAGGTGCCGGAACCAACAACCTCGCGTACCGCCCCGATGGCCGTCAGCGCCAGGGTGAAGCCAAGGCCCATGAACAGACCGTCCAGGAAAGCCGGAATGGCCGGCTCCCGCGCCGCGAACGCCTCCACCCGGGCCAGCGGCAGACAGTTGGACACGATCAGGGGAATGAACAGTCCCAGAACCTTGTACAACTCATGCATCCACGCATTGCAGGTCAGATCCACCAGAGTGACCATGGCGGCAATGATCAGGATGAACACCGGAATGCGGACCTCGTGGGTAATCTGGTCGCGGTGCACCGCCGCCAGATAGTTGGAGGCCGCCATCACCAGCATAGTCGCTAGTCCCATGCCCAGACCGTTGGTGGCACTGGTGGTCATCGCCATCGTCGGGCACATGCCCAACAACTGCATCAGCACGCCGTTGTTGTCCCACAGACCGTCGCGAACGATCACACGGTATGTCGCGGCCATCAGCGCACCTCCAGGATTTGAGCCTTGTGGGATTCAAAGAATTCGAGACCCTTCCGGATGGCGTTCACCACAGCTCTGGGCGTGATGGTAGCTCCAGAGAACTGGTCGAAGACACCCCCATCCTTCTTGACCTTCCATTTGTCTTTCGGTGGGTCCCCCAGGAACTTGCCGGTGAACCGCGTGATCCAGTCCGACTTCTTGGCATCGATCTTGTCGCCCAAACCCGGCGTCTCCTTGAACGAGACCGCCCGAACTCCGAGTATGTGGCCATTGGGGTCCACGCCCATGATCAGGCGAATCGCTCCGGCATAACCGGAGCCCCTGATCTCATAGGCCACGCCGGTCACCTTGCCGGCCTTGGTGCCCCGGTAGATCTTTACTTCCTCGCCCGTCTCCCCCTTGACGAAAATGGGATCGGCAACCAGCTTGTTCTCGTAAAGGCTGGCCGGAACCACCTGGTTCAGCGAATTTTCCGTATCCTCAATGGCACGCTGCCTGATGGGCTCGGCCGTGAACATATTGGTTACGGCGAGCAGCAGGGCGTACACCAGACAGAATCCCCCCAGGATCAGAGCATGTACCCACGTTGGCCGCTTCATGACTTCCCCCCAACCGCCAGAGGCTCGCCCTTGCGGGTTCGGCCGAACGTGCGCGGACGTATGTGATGATCGATGAGAGGCGTCATCGCGTTCATCAGGAGAACGGCGAACCCCATGCCCTCAGGATAGCCGGCGTAGGTGCGGATAACCCAGGTCAGAAGTCCGACGCCGACGCCGAACACCAATTGCCCCTGCTTGGACACCGGTGAGGTCACGTAGTCGGTGGCAATGAAGAAGGCCCCGAGCAGCGTTGCCCCGGACAGCACGTGGAAGACGCCGGAAGCGTAGCGGCCAGGGTCCGCAAGATGGGCGATGGTCGCCATCAGGAACACCGTACCGATCACGGTCACCGGAATGTGCCAGGAAATGACCCGCCGATACAAAAGGAACAGTCCACCCGCCAGGATCAGCAGCGATGCCGTCTCGCCGAAACTGCCGGCATGATAACCAAGCATCATGTCGGCCAACCCCGGCACCTTCGCCATGGACTCGTTTACCGGAACACCACGGGACAGCTCCGTCTTGACCAGGCCCAGCGCCGAGGCGCTGCTGATGGAGTCCAGGGGCTGTCCGCCGAAGATGATACGGAAAGCCTCCCCGAGTCCGGGAGCCCCGTCGGTAAACAGGGGCTTCGGCGCGACGAAGGTCGTCATTTGCAGCGGGAAGGAAATCAGGATCGCCGTCCGGCCCACCATGGCCGGGTTGAACACGTTCTGCCCCAGACCACCGTACAGATGCTTGGCCATCCAGATCGCGAACACCGCGCCGATGAGCACCATCCACCATGGTGACCACGGAGGAATGCTCATGGCCATCAGCCAGCCGGTCAGGATCGCCGAACCGTCCGACAGGGCCGGTCGAACCGGCAGCCCGGACAGGGAAAGCCAGGCAGCCTCGACGGCCATGCAGGAGCCGATGGACACCAGGAACATCAGGATGGCCGGCCAGCCGAACAGCCAGGCATTGAACAGAGTAGCGGGCAGCAGGGCCAGCATGACCAGCGTCATCGTCTGATGAACGCTGTTTGGCGCGTGACCGAATGGCCCACTCTTATCAGTAGAAAGAATCATGCGCTGACCTTGCTTTCTCCTGGAGTTTCGGACTTGGCCTTGCGCGCGGCCTCAGCCTCGCGCTTGGCGGCGGCGACCTTCTCAAGCCTCTGATTGCGAGCCTCGACCAGGGCCGCCGTCTGTTCGGTCTTGCGACGCTCGCGATCCAGCGCGGCGAGGCGCCCCTTGGCATAGTTGAAGAAATGAACCAGCGGAATGTGCGAGGGGCAGACATACGAACAACTGCCGCAGGAAACGCAGTCGGTGACGCCGATCTTCGCCGCGGCTTCCACGTTGTCCTTGCGGATGTACGACGCCATCTCCACCGGCACCAGTCCGCAGGGGCAGATGGTGACGCAGGTGCCGCAACGAATGCACGGAGAGGAAGGCTTTTCGTTCACTTCCCGGTCGGTGAGCGCCAGGATGCCCGAAGTCCCCTTGACCACCGGCACATCCAGAGACGGCAATGGCTGCCCCATCATCGGCCCACCGCTGATGAGGCGCCTCGGGTTGCCGACCAGCCCACCGCAGAAATCGACCACCTCGGAAATCTTGGTGCCCAGAGGTACCTCGATGTTCTTGGGCTCCTTGATCCCACCACCGCTGACCGAGATTACCCGCGACAGCAGCGGACGGCCGAAGCGGATGGCATGGTGAACCGCACGGGCCGTAGCCACGTTGTGGACGACGACGCCAAGATCGGCGGTCAGCTTGCGTGCCGGCGTCTCCAGCCCGGTGATGGCCTGAGTCAGGTGCCTCTCCGAACCCATGGGATACTGAACCGGCACCGTAACCACGGAGATGTTGGGGAAGGCCGAAGCGGCCTTGGCCATGCGCTCGATCGCCGCCGGCTTGTTGTTCTCGATGGCGACAACGATACGCGGGGCCCCCAGGGCGTGAGCCATGATCCGCGCCCCGTCAACGACCTCGTCGGCGTACTCCCGCATCACCCGATCGTCACAGGTCAGATAGGGCT
>JBKACM010000159.1:0-5918 GCA_046269335.1 Alphaproteobacteria bacterium
CTTGCATCTACCTCTTTCCAGGTACGATTCCGAGTGTCCGTAACAACCCGTCCCCAGCTCCGCACAGCCTTACCGACGTGGAGCTTCTTGACGCTTTCCACCGCTGCTTCGGTGGTGCCGGTGAGGAAATCAACTTTGTCAGGTTCTCGGTTGCTCATCGAGGCTCTGAAACTGTGCGAAAAACAGTGGTTGAGCGCGCAGGTATTCTTGCGCATGAATCCGATGAAACGCCTATACGGCGTCGATAAGCAATCATCGTCACCTGCGAGCGATTGCGCCGTACAGATAAGAAGAGGGTCGGGGAGAAGGAGACATTCATCCTGGGGCCGAGCTCCTCTTGGGAGAGAATGGTAATGGTGGGTAGGGAAATTCCAAAGCCTGACAGGGTGAAAGCCGCCGAGATCGTTCGTGACGCAGGCGGTACGATTGTCGGGCGAACGAAGTTGCAGAAGGTGGCGTGTCTGTTGGAGTTGGCTGGCTTGGGGGCCGGATTTCGATTCCAGTACCACTATTATGGCCCGTACAGCGAGGAACTGACGGACGAGATCCGCTTGGCCGACGCCTTTGGCCTTGTGGTGGAACAGGAAAAGTTGACGGAGTGGGGTAGCCCATATTCTATCTACACGGCGACTGCGGCGGCTGGTCATCCCGATACCGGGATTCGGGCTGCCTTCGCCAAGGAGGCGGCGAAAGCTGGCTCCATCGAGTTGGAGCTGGCAGCGACGGCCGCCTTCCTTGCCCACGAACACCCCAAGGATGCCTGGGAAGAGACGGAGCGCCGGAAGCCGGACAAGGCGGCGGAGGGACGTCTGGAAAAGGCCAAGGAGGTTTACAAACGTCTGTTTGAACTGGATACGCCCACAAAGCTGCCGCAGATCGTGTGATACCGGCCGTCCTTTGATTTGACTCACAGGGCGGCCGGTACAAGCCCGCGCGGGGCCTGAGCGTCACCGTCTCGGCATGAACTGACCCAAAGGGTCAGTTCATCTGCCGGGCGGTATGACGCCATCCGCACGGAGTCGGACTTCGTGTGCCGGCGTCAGTGCCGCAGGTTCTTTATGATCGTGATGATGGTCGGCCCGATGATGACGATGAACAGGACCGGCAGGAAGAAGACGATCATCGGCACGGTCAACTGGGCCGGCAGGGCTCCGGCCTTCTTCTCGGCCTTGCTCATGCGGTTTTCGCGGTTTTCCTGAGCCAGAACCCGCAGCGAGACCGTAACCGGCGTTCCGTACTTCTCCGACTGGACCAGGGCGGTGGCCAGGGATTTGGTGGAGGCTAGGCCGGTCCGCTCCGCCAGACCGTCGTAGGCTTGGCGTCGGTCCCCCAGGAAGGCCAGTTCGGCGGTGGTCAACCCGAATTCCTCGGCGATTTCCGGGGACCGGTCGCCGATTTCCTCGGCCACCCGGTTGAAAGCGGCCTCCACCGACAGCCCGGCCTCGACGCAGATGCTGAGCAGGTCCAGGGCATCGGGAAAGGCGTCCTGGATCAGCTTCTGGCGACGCTGCACGGCATTGGACAGAAACACCATCGGCAGGTAATAGCCCACGTAGCCGGCCCCCAGGGTGCCCAGCAACCGGACCGGTGGGGCGAGGGTATTCTTGCCCAGAAACAGAACGATGGCGGCGAGGGTCAGGGTCACCATCGGCATCACCAGCCGGGTGAAACCAAAGGTCACCGCTGCCGCCTGTCCCCGCCAGCCGGCCTGGGCCAGACGCATCTTCAGGGATTTCGAAGCGATGACATCCTGCATCCGGAATCTGGCCAGTACGCCACGCATGAGATCGACATGGCGTTTCGGCTGGAAACGGGCTCCCCGCTGTTCCGACTGGAGGCGGGCTTTCTGCTGGCGGCTGAGTTCCTCGCGCCGGGCCGCCACCGCCTTCAGGCGTGAGCTGAGGGTGTCCCGTTCGATCAGCGGCAACCCGACGGCCAGTACGGACAAAAAGGCACCGACGGCCGCCAGGACCGTGATGAGGGTGTCGGAATTCAGAAAATCACCCATCACAACTCGAAATTAATCATCTTTTGCATGATAAGGACCCCGATGCTCATCCAGACGCCGGCCCCGACCAGCATGACGTGCCCCAAAGTTTCGGTGAACAGCGGCATCAGATAACCGGGCTGGATGATATACAGCAACAGGGCCAGGATGAACGGCAACGCGCCGATGATCATCGCCGACGCCTTGGCTTCCGAGGACAGTGCCTGCACCTTGTCGCGCATCTTCTTGCGCTCCCGCAACACGTCGGAAAGCTTCTCCAGGGTATCGGCCAGATTGCCGCCCGTCTGCTTCTGGATGATCAGGACGATGGAAAAGAATTTCAGCTCCGGCGTCCGCATGCGCTGGACCGCCCGTCCCAGCACGTCATCCAGGGTCATGCCCAGCCGCTGACCCTCGGTCAGCAGACGGAATTCCAGCCCGACCGGGTCCTCAATCTCGCGGCTGACCACGTTCAGGCACTCCCCCACCGGCAGGCCGGTGCGGATGCCCCGCACGATGATGTCGATGGCGCTGACGAAATGGGTCGTGAATTTCCGGATGCGACGGCGGATCATCCAGCGCACGACGTAGCGGGGCAGGTCGACGCCGAAGGAAATGACGGTGAGTCCCAGGGTGACCGGCCCAAACCCCATCACTAGGCCGAGGAAGCCGCCGACTCCCCCCATGATGACGCTGACAACCACGAATTTCCGCACCGAGAGAGTCAATCCGGCCTGAGCGATGTCGTCCTTGAGCCCGCCGCTCTGGGTCTTGCGGCGCTTCTCCTCCAGGTCCTTGAGTTTCGACTGGATGACCTTGCGCCTGGCCGTATTGTCGATCCTGACTTCCGTTTGACCACGGCGGACCCTGGCGAATGGCTCGATGCGGCGCAACAGCCGAGCCCGGCTACCGAACTGCTGCCGCAGGGCCAACCCCGCCAGTGAACCCAGGAGGATCAGAAGCAAGGCACCACTGGCCAGGAGCAGGGGCAGGGGACCCAGGGAGCCGGTTTCAGGCATTGGCTTCGTCCAGAGCGGCGGCCAGTTCCCGTTCCAGCCCGAAATAACGGGCCTTCTCCCAGAATTTGGGACGCAGGCCGGTGGTGCGGTGGCGACCGATGATCTTGCCGTTGGCGTCCTCGCCCAGGATCTCGAATACGAACAGATCCTGCAACGTCACCACCTCCCCCTCCATGCCGACGATTTCGGTGATGTGGGTGATCTTGCGCGATCCGTCCCGCAGGCGGGAGGCCTGCACGATGACCTGGACCGCGCCGGCAATCTGTTCCCGTACGGTCTTGGCCGGCAGGGAGAAACCGCCCATGGCGATCATGTTCTCGATGCGGGAGATGGCCTCGCGGGGATTGTTGGCGTGGATGGTGCCCATGGACCCGTCATGGCCGGTGTTCATGGCCTGAAGAAGATCGAAAGCCTCCGGTCCGCGCACCTCGCCCACGATGATGCGTTCTGGCCGCATGCGCAGACAGTTGCGCACCAGATCACGCATGGTGATTTCCCCGCTTCCCTCCAGGTTGGGAGGCCGCGTCTCCAGGCGCACCACGTGCGGCTGCTGGAGCTGCAACTCGGCCGAGTCCTCGCACGTGATGGTCCGCTCGTTCTTGTCGATGAACTGGGTCAGGGCGTTGAGCAGGGTGGTTTTGCCGCTGCCGGTGCCGCCGGACACCACCACGTTGATGCGGCAGGCTCCGATCACCTGAAGCACCTTGGCTCCGGCCGGGGTGATGCTGCCGAATTCCACCAGGTTTTGCAGGCGGAGCTTGTCCTTCTTGAACTTGCGGATGGTCAGGGTCGGCCCGTCGATGGCCAGTGGCGGCGCGATGACGTTGACGCGGGAGCCGTCGGCCAGGCGGGCATCGCAGATCGGGCTGCTTTCATCCACCCGTCGTCCCACGGCGCTGACGATTCGCTGGCAGATGTTCATCAGCTGGGCGTTGTCGCGGAACTTGATGCCGGTAAGCTGAATCTTGCCTCCGGTCTCGATGTAGACCTTGTCGTAACCGTTGACCATGATGTCGGCGATGTCATCGCGGGCCAGCAGCGGCTCCAGCGGCCCCAGTCCGAGAACGTCGTTGCAGATATCGGTGATGACCTTGGCCTGTTCGGTGGCGTTCAGAACCAGGGAGCGCATGCTGATGATTTCGGAGACGATATCCGAAATCTCCTCGCGCACCTCGGTCGGATCCAGCTTGCCGATCTCCGTCAGATCGACCGAATCGATCAGGTCATTGAAGATGGTGATCTTGATGTCGGACAGACGATCGTCTGCGGCCGTATTCGCTGGTGCCGGCCGTGTCGGCTCGCCTGAGAACATGGCCGCCGGAGCCGGTGCCGTGGGGGGTGGGGCTGCGGGCCGAGGGGGAGAGACCGCCGCCGGGGGCGAAACCGGAGGCGCTGGCGCAGGCTGGGGCGGCTCACTCCGCGGTTTGGCACCATCCGCGGCGGGTGAGGTTCCTGGCTTGACCGGAGCGACGTCTCGTCTGCCGAACATGGCTACTTACCAGCTTTTCTGATCATCCCCTTGATCCAGGAAGCCACCGAGGTGGCCTTCTTCTGACGTGGCGGCTGCCGACCGCCTACCTTGGCGGCCAAGTGCTGAAACGCCTCCGCCAGCTTTTCGCTCTTGGGATACTGCCCCATCATCTGACCACTGTTGAAAGCTTCAAGGAACATGGGCGCGTTGTAGGGGAGCGACAGTTCCGGCAATCGGCCCAGGGTCTCGCCAAAGTCCTTGGCCGACAACTCCCCCTTGGCATAGGCACCGCAACGGTTGAGCACGATCCTGACCGGCGCATCCTCTCCCCGCGACCGGACCATGTGGTCCAGCAGACTCTTGGTATCCCGGAGTCCGGCCAGATCCGGCGTCGTCGTGATCACCAGTTCATCCACGATGGTCAGGGCATGAATCAGCCACGGCTCCCATAGGCGCGGCAGATCCAGAACCACGAACGGGGTCATCTGGCCCACCAGATCCAGAAGCACGTCCAGGGCCTCGCTCACCACCTGGGTGTCGGAGCCAAGGGTTGCCGAGGAAGGCAGGATCCGGAGTCTTTCCTCGTATTTGACCAGGAATCGCTCCAGCAGGGTGGCGTCCAGCCGCTCCGGGTGCGCCAGGGCTCCGTTGGCAGCCTGGGAGGCGGGCTGATTGAAGGCCAGGGAGGTGGTGCCGAAGGAAAGGTCCAGATCCAGCAGGATCGCTTCGTCCTGGTAGAGCCGCGTCAGGGCGAAGGCCGTATTGCCGGCAACGGTGGAGGAACCGGCCCCGCCTCTGGCTCCGATGAAGCCGATCCGGTGGCCACGGCGGGGTGAGCCCGGGACGGTGAACACGGCATCGATGGCATCCACCACCTGGCGCGGGGAAACCGGCAGCACCAGATAATCGCTCACCCCCTGTTGCAGCAGGGTGCGGTAGAGGACGATGTCGTTGCGTCTGCCCGCGACGATCACCTTGGTGTTCGGCGCACACACCTCGGCAAGCTCGGCAAGCTCGTCGACCGCCGAGGCTTCACTTCCCATCTCGACGATCAGGAGCGAGGGGGTCAGGGTGTCGGCATAATGGGCGGCGGCGAGCGGCAGCCCCCCCGGCAGGAGGTTGATCTTCGAGCGGGACAGCAGGCGGTCGGCAGCGGCCCTTTGCAGAACCGCCCCGAAATCGCCGTCCAGAACGAAGGCGTCGATGGCGAGTACCGGAATCACGTCCTGTCCACCCCTTATACCGGCGAGCCACTGAAGTGACTCGCCGTATTGTCCCTCTGCCTAAGCGGCGGCGTCCGCCGCCTGGCTGCCGCCTCAATGGCGGCTTACCGGTGAACGCTAGATCGAGCGTTCACCGGTATTATACCGCCGTGCAGATATTTTGACCCACGGGTCAAAATATGCACAGACGGTACGCTCAAGCGCCGCGCGGGCTTTAC
>JBKACM010000160.1:0-5877 GCA_046269335.1 Alphaproteobacteria bacterium
CTTCTGATTGCCACCTACGCCATCATCATGACGGAGAAGATCAACCGGGCCATCGTCGCCCTGTTTTTCGCCGGACTTCTGATTGTTCTCGGCGTTCTGACTCAGGAAAGCGCCATCGAGGGGATCGACTTCAACACCATCGGTCTGTTGATCGGCATGATGGTGATCGTCTCCATCACCAAGAAAAGCGGGGTCTTCCAGTATCTGGCAATCTGGGGAGCCAAGAAGGTTCAGGCCAATCCGGCCGGCATTCTGTTCATGCTACAGATCATCACCGCCACGGCGTCCGCGTTCCTGGACAACGTCACCACCGTACTGCTGGTGGTGCCGGTGACCATGGTCATTTGTGAGAAGTTGAACGTCAAGCCGATGCCGTTCCTCATTTCCCAGATCTTCGCCTCCAACATTGGCGGTACCTCGACCCTGATCGGTGACCCGCCGAACATTCTGATCGGCTCGGCGGTCGGCATTCCTTTCAACGACTTCGTCATCAACCTGGCACCGGTGGTGATCGTGGTTCAGCTCGTCACCGCCGGCATATTCCACCTGCTGTGGGGCCGGTCGATGACTGCCTCGGCGGAAGCCCGCGCGGCGGTGATGAGTTTCGACGAGCGCCAGACCATTACCGATCATACGCTGTTGAAGCAAGCCCTGGTTATCATGGGAATCGTTATCATCTGCTTCGTCACCTCCAGGCAACTGCACCTGGAACCCGGCACCATCGGCCTGTTCGGGGCCGCCACCCTGATGCTGGTCCACTGCATCGGCCGTTCGCCCGAAGAACAGTCGGAAAAGGTGACCCAGATTTTCAACGAAGTGGAGTGGATCACCATCTTCTTCTTCGTCGGTCTGTTCGTTGTCGTGCATGGCGTCGAACAGGTCGGCCTTCTGAAGATGGCAGGGGAACAGCTCGTGGCGGCAACCGGCGGGGACCTTTACGTTACCGCCATGGCCATCCTGTGGGCCTCGGCTTTTCTCTCGGCCATCGTCGACAACATTCCCTTCGTGGCCACCATGATCCCGCTGATCAAAAGCATGGCGCCGACCTTCGGTGGAGCGGAAAACCTGGCTCCGCTGTGGTGGGCGTTGTCGCTGGGGGCTTGCCTGGGCGGCAATGGAACCCTGGTAGGCGCCTCGGCCAACTTGACGGTGGCCGGCATGGCCGAGCGGGCCGGACACCCGATCCGCTTCGTGCCCTACATGAAGGTGGCTTTCCCGATCATGCTGGTCAGTATCGTCATCTCCACGGTTTATCTGACGGTACGCTACTTCTGAGCCTGTCGGAAACGATGTGGAAATAAAGACCGGAGGCCGGATGCGGCCTCCGGTTTTTTTTGGTAGCATAAGGGGGTGTGAAAAAATAAGGGTTACGAAGGGACGAGTCCCCTCGTGCTCCCCGGTCGTATGGTTGCTTCATGAATCGTTTTGGAACCGGACAGACCTTGCGGCGCGTGGAGGACAGACGATTCCTCAGTGGCAGGGGCCGGTATACCGAGGATTTTCAGGCGACGAATCAGGCGACGGCAGTGGTGGTGCGATCCATGTACGCCCACGCCCGTATCCTGAAGATTGATGCGGAGGTGGCTCGACGGGCACCAGGAGTGTTGGGTGTCTTTACCCTCGCCGATCTGGAGGAAGAGGGCATAGACGGGCTGCCCTGCAAGTTCCAGCTTCCAGGAATGCCCACACCACCCCGGCCGGTTCTGGCCGGAGAACGGGTGCGGTACGTGGGCGAGCCGGTGGCGTTCGTGGTCGCGGACACTCTGACTCAGGCCCAGGATGCGGCGGAACTGGTGGAGGTTTCCTATCAGCCGCTGGCGGCGGTTCCGGATCTGACCTCCGCCACGGAGCCGGGGGTTTCGGTTCTTTACGACAACGTGCCGGGCAATCTTCTGTTCGACTGGTCAATGGGCGATGCGGCGGCGGTGACGCGGGCTTTTGCCCAGGCGGCACGGGTGGTGACCCTTGATCTCGTAAACAATCGACTGGCCCCGAATACCCTGGAAACCCGCAGTGCCATCGGAGCCTATGACGCAAAGGACGATCTTCTTACTCTGACCACCGGCAATCAGGGTTCGCACACCTTGAAGGAAATGCTGTGCCAGGATGTTCTGCATCTGCCCGAAGATCGGCTGCGGGTGGTGGCCCCCGACGTTGGCGGCGGATTCGGCATGCGCCTGTTTCTGTATCCCGAGATGGTACTGGTGCTGTTCGCCGCGCGCAGGCTGAAACGACCGGTAAAGTGGGTCGCCGATCGCAGCGAGGCCTTTCTGACCGATACCCACGGCCGCGATCACCTCAGCCACGCCGAACTGGCGCTGGCGGAGGATGGGCGCTTCCTGGCCCTCAAGGTCGAAACGATGGCCAATCTGGGGGCTGCCTTGTCGCAGTATGCGGCCTATATCCCCACTTTCGGCGGTTCCAGCCTGTTGACCGGGGCCTATGCCATCGATGCCTTGCAGGTAAACGTTCGTGGCGTGGTCACCAATACCGCGCCGGTTGACGCCTATCGCGGGGCGGGACGGCCGGAAGCCGCCTACCTGCTGGAACGCCTAGTGGACAAGGCCGCACGCGAGATGGGAATGGAGCCCTGGGAAATCCGGCGGCGGAACTTCGTGCCCTCTTCCGCCATGCCTTATCGCAATGCCGGCAAGCGGACCTATGATTCCGGAGACTTTGCAGGAAATCTTGAAAAGGCCCTGCAACGGGCGGATACGGAAGCTTTTTCCGTAAGAAAGCGTGTCTCGGCGGCGGTTGGTAGATGGCGGGGGTTGGGCATCGCCTACTACCTGGAGGTCTGTGGCGGCAGCGACGACGAGCGGGCCGAGATTGTTCTCGACGCGAATGGCCGGGCAACCGTTCTGATCGGCACCCAATCGACGGGACAGGGTCACGAGACTGCCTATGCACAGATGGTGTCCGCCAGTCTAGGCCTAGGCATGGATTACATCACGGTTGTGCAGGGGGATACCGGACGGGTGGCAAGCGGCAATGGCACCGGCGCTTCCCGATCGCTGTCTTCCGGCGGCGGCGCGGTGATGGCAGCGGTGGAGGCCGTGATTGACGCCGGGCGGGAACGGATCGCGGCGTTATGGGGCATGCCACTGTCCGCGATTCATTTTGCCGATGGGCAATTCCACGGCAGCACAGGTAGTGACATCCGTTCCCTGCCCTTGACCGGGGTCGCCGAAATGGCCACCTCCTCCGGAGAGGCGTTGCGCGGAGCGGCCACGTTCACTCCCAAGGCCTCCACCTATCCCAACGGCTGTCATATCAGCGAGTTGGAGATCGATCCGGAGACGGGAGAGGTGGACCTGATGCGCCACACCATCGTCGATGACGTCGGCGTGGTGCTGAACCCCCTGCTGGTCGAAGGCCAGATTGTCGGCGGAGCGGTTCAGGGTATCGGTCAGGCCCTGTTTGAAAACGTGGTCTATGATCGGGAGTCCGGACAGTTGCTGACCGGGACCCTGATGGATTACGCCTTGCCACGTGCCGATAGACTGCCGGTATTCGATTTTTCCTATAACGAAATTCCCTGTCGCACCCACCCTCTGGGGGTCAAGGGAGCGGGAGAGGCCGGTACCATCGGTGCGACCCCGGCGGTGATCAACGCCGTGATCGACGCCCTGGCCCCGCTCGGAATTACTCACCTGGACATGCCGGCAACACCTTTGCGGGTCTGGCAGGCGATACAGGCGGCAACGGTGGACCGTCCAGGTCTCACGCCGAGGGCTTTGCTGCTGCTGCCGGCGGTCCGTGCCCTGGCACGCGCCGCCGGAAGGGAAATTCTCCGGATCTATGGAGAAGACTTCGCGGTGGTCTCCAAACCGGACGATTCGCCCGTCACCCAGGCGGACGAAATGGCGGAGGCCGTAATCCTGAAGGGTCTGGCCGAACTGACACCGGGTATTCCGGTGGTGGCGGAGGAGTCCTTTGCCCGCGAAGGCCAGCAGGATATTTCTGGCGGTATTTTCTGGCTGGTCGATCCCCTGGACGGCACCCGGGAATTCGTCAAGCGCAATGGCGAGTTCACCGTCAATATCGCCCTGATCGTCGGGGGCGAGCCGGTACTGGGGGTGGTCTATGCCCCTGTCCTGGATCATCTGTACCACGCGGCCGGTGTCGGCACCGCCACCGTCGAGCGGGATGGACAGACCCGGCCGATTCGGGTACGCACGCCCCCACCGGAAGGTCTGACGGTAATGGAAAGCCGATCCCACGGGAACCCGGCCGCAACCGAAGTCTACCTGAAAAATCATCCGGTTCGTTCCCGGACTGTCGCCGGCAGTTCCCTCAAGTTCTGCCTGGTGGCCGCCGGGGAAGCCGATCTGTATCCTCGCCTGGGCCGTACCATGGAATGGGACACGGCTGCCGGCCACGCCGTGGTTCTGGGAGCCGGAGGCCGGGTGTTGACCCTGGATGGCCAACCGCTTCACTATGGCAAGCCCGGGTTGGAAAACCCGCATTTCATCGTCAAGGGTCCGGAGCGAGCATGCCCCTGAACAAAAGCCCCTCGCTGCGACCGCTGGGAGTGATGTTCCTGGCCCTGTTCCTTCCCTCAAGCGTCTATGCCGCCTATTGGGTGTATGCGGGCTCCAAAGTCCGCACACAGATCGAAAAATGGTCCCAGGCCCGACGTGAAGAGGGCTATCAGGTCGGCTATGATCGGATCGACATCAAGGGGTTTCCCCTGCACCTGGATATCCGTATCGAAAAACCGGTTTTCCGCTTCCCCGAGGCCAGAGGCGGTTGGAGCTGGCAGACGGCCGCCCTTGACGCCAGGCTTTCTCCCCTGAACCCACGCGCCGCCACCATATCGGCGAACAGCCCACAGACCTTTCACCCCCCCGCAAATATCGAAACCGGCATCACCACCCTGACGGCGACGACCGCCACCGCCGGGCTGGTCTTCCAGGACAACGGTTCTCCAGCGACGGTACACGTGGAATTTGGCTCGGTACGCCTGGCTGGCCTTGCCTCCGGCGGGGAAGTACGGGCCAGGCATCTGAAGGCGGATGCCGACTGGTTTTCGCCGGACTCTCCCGACCCCGCCAACCGCACCATGATCCTGGCTGCCGAGGGCAGGGATATGGACCTCCCGCCCTCCCTGGGATTGCCGCTCGGCCCACGGATCGAAGCGTTCGCCTTGCAGGCGGAGGTTCATGGACGCATCGCGGGGGAGGACATTACCCAGGCACTATCCGACTGGCGACAGGCCGGGGGAACGGTGGACGTGCCGAACCTGCTGGTACATTGGCCACCAGTTCGCATGCATACCAACGGCACCCTGGCCCTGGACGATCAACTTCAGCCCATCGGAGCGTTTACCGCCGGTTTTCAGGGCTTTTTCGAGGCCGTCGGTTCCTTTGTCAAACAAGGGATCATTCGTCCCCGGGATGCCAGCATGGCCAAGGTAGTGCTGGGCATGCTGGCGAAAACGCCCTCCGGAGGAGGCGTGTCAACCGTGAGCATGCCCATGACCCTGCAAAACCGCACCTTGTACGCGGGACCGGTGGCCCTGATCCACCTCCCCGATGTGCGCTGGTCCGAGAGCCACCACCCGAAGCCGCTTCCCCAGTCGGCGGGAGCCGGCGCGACGGACGAAACGCCCCGGTAATACATGGCGTAATCGGTGGCTGCTCTCCATCTGGCAACGGGGTCGAGATAGACTCGCCCCAGAGGTAAAGGCCATGAAGGGAGAGCAGCCATGGGTCAGTATGTTGGATTGGATGTTTCGTTGAAAGAGACAAGCGTGTGCGTGATGGACGCTTCAGGCCAGGTAGTTTGGCGAGGCCAATGTAATACCAGACCGAGATGAGCTTGACTCATCACGGTCTGGGAATGGCGCATTGAGCGCCCGCGCGATTGTTCGCG
>JBKACM010000015.1:0-20710 GCA_046269335.1 Alphaproteobacteria bacterium
GTTGACCCGGCCGGAAACCGCTCTGGACTCTGCCTCTGGCCGCTCAAGCGCCGCGCGGGCTTATCGCGGTATCCGACTTGGTCGGAAACCGCTCTAATTATGACCCGTGCAGCAATCCTTCGGGGCTATCGCCTCGATCCCCATTTGGGGCTATGCCCCACCCCCCCTTCATTTTCTCTAATAAAATCAAAGGGGGTCCGGGGCATCACCCCGGGCGGGTGGGGGCGGCAGCCCGCCAATTTCTCCCGAAATCCGCCATAATTAGAACCGCTGCGACGATCCTGCGCCGGTTGCGCCGCGAAAGCCAACCTGCTAGGTTCCCCCCCCGCTCGCCCGTTTCGGACAACCACGGAATCGCCTTACCATGAAGATGCAAGCAAACCTGATTCGTCCCGGCATGATCATCGAGCACCAGGGCCGTCAGTGGTCGGTACTCAGGATCCAGCTCATCCAGCCAGGAAAGGGAGGGGCCTTCATCCAGGTGGAGATGCGCGATTTTCGCACCGGCACCAAGACCAACGAGCGCTGGCGCACCGCCGATACCGTCGAGAAACTGATGGTGGAGGAGCGGGACAGCCAGTACCTGTTCATGGACGACGACCACGTCACCTTCATGGATACCGAAACCTACGAGCAGTTCACCATGGCCCGGGAGGCCATCGGCGACCAGGCGGCCTTTCTCCAGGACGGCATGGCCGTGACCGTGGATTTCGTGGAGGGAACACCAGTATCGTTGTACCTGCCGCCCACCGTGGTCATGACGGTGGTGGAGGCCGACGCGGTGGTGAAGGGGCAGACCGCTTCCTCGTCGTACAAGCCGGGCATACTGAACAATGGCCTTCGGATCATGATTCCGCCGTTTGTCGAGGCCGGCACCCGGATCGTGGTCAATACCACGGACTGCTCCTATGTGGAGCGGGCCAAGGACTAGATCCGCCCTTACCGATTTCCCCCCTCTAAATTCCGGGTGCAAGAGACGTGGCCTACCTCTCCGCCACCATCTATGTCATGACCGCCGCCGCCAAGAAGGCGGCACGGGGCCTGGTGCGCGACTTTGGCGAGGTCGAGCAGTTGCAGGTGTCGCTGAAGGGCACCAACGATTTCGTCTCGGCCGCCGACATCAAAACGGAACAGACCCTGGTGCGGGAGCTGAGAAAGTCCCGTCCCGACTACGGCTTTCTCCGGGAAGAGGGAGGGGGCGAGGTCGGACGGGACGCCTCCCACCGCTGGGTCATTGATCCCCTGGATGGCACCACCAATTTCCTGCACGGCATCCCCCATTTCTCCATCTCCATCGGTTTGGAACGGGATGGAGAAATCATTGCCGGCGTGGTCTATCACCCCATCGCCGACGAGATGTACTACGCCGAAAAGGGGCTGGGGGCCTTTCTCAACGATCGGAGATTGCGGGTGTCGGCCCGGCGTCGCATCGACGAGTCGCTGATCGCCACCGGGATTCCCTATCTGGGTCGTCCCGGTCATGAGGTGTTCCTGGCGCAGGTTCGGGCCGTGATGGCCTCGACGGCCGGCGTCCGTCGCATGGGCTCCGCGGCGCTGGACCTGGCCTATGTGGCCGCCGGACGCTATGACGGATTCTGGGAAATGAACCTTGCCGCCTGGGATGTCGCGGCCGGCATCGTCATCGTGCGGGAAGCCGGCGGTTATGTCACCGAGGTGAGCGGCGGTCGCGATATCCTGAAATCCGGCAGCGTGCTGGCCGCCAACGACCATCTGCACCAGCCGCTGGGCGACCTGTTGCGTGCCGTCACGGTTTGAAGGCAGGAGGGGCAGGGAATGAGCGCCGCCACCGACCTCAAACGGATCTCGATCCGTGACCTCCGCGCCCGCAAGGGCGGTCAGCCCATCGTGGTTCTGACCGCCTACACGGCCCCCATGGCCAAGATGATGGACCCGCTCGTGGATGTCCTGCTGGTCGGGGATTCCCTCGGCATGGTCGTCTACGGCATGGAGACGACCCTGGGCGTCACCCTGGAGATGATGATCCGGCATGGCGAAGCGGTGGCGCGGGCGGCGAAGCGGGCCTGCGTCATCGTCGACATGCCCTTCGGCTCCTACCAGGAATCGCCCCAGGCCGCCTTTCGCGCCGCTGCCCGGGTCATGGCCGAAACCGGCTGCTCCGGCGTCAAGCTGGAGGGTGGGGCCGATATGGCCGAGACCGTCGCCTTTCTTACCAGTCGCGGCGTTCCGGTCATGGGACATGTGGGACTGATGCCCCAGTCCGTCCACGCCCTGGGCGGCTTTCGGGCTCAGGGGCGGGACCCGACGGAAGCGGCGACCATCCTCGCCGACGCCGTTGCCATCGCCGAGGCTGGAGCCTTCTCCATCGTCGTGGAGGGAACGGTCGAACCGGTGGCCCGCCATCTGACCGAAATCGTCGCCGTGCCCACCATCGGGATCGGAGCCTCTCCCGCCTGTGATGGTCAGGTGCTGGTGACCGAGGACCTGCTGGGTCTGTTCAACGAGTTTCAACCAAAATTCGTCAAGCGCTATGCCGACCTCGGTACCCAGGTGGTAGCGGCGGTCGGAGCCTATGCCGAGGACGTCCGGGCGCGGCGCTTTCCCGGTCCTGAGCATTGCTTCGGGGCCGGCCGCAAATAGGAGACGAACCATGGGTGTTTCCGACGACTCCGCCTCAATCGGGCCCGTGCCGGTGGCCCGCACCATCGCCCAGGTACGGTCCCAGGTGGCATCGTGGCGACGGGCCGGCCGGGCCATCGCCCTGGTGCCCACCATGGGAGCCCTGCACGAGGGTCATCTGTCCCTGGTTCGGGCCGGGGCCGCCGTCGCCGATCATGTGGTGGTCTCCATCTTCGTCAATCCGACTCAGTTCGGCCCCAACGATGATTTCGACCGTTACCCCAGGCGAGAGGAGGAGGACCGCCAGCGTCTGGGCACCGTCGGCACCGCGCTGCTGTTTGCACCACCGGTGGCGGAGATGTACCCGCCCGGGGCCTCCACCACCGTGACCGTTGGCGGGGTCAGCGAGGGCCTGTGCGGCGATTTCCGCCCCGGGCACTTCGCCGGGGTCGCCACCATCGTGACCAAGCTCCTGCTTCAGGTGCTGCCCGACGTCGCCCTGTTCGGCGAAAAGGATTATCAGCAGCTTCAGGTGATCCGACATCTGACCCACGATCTGGACATCCCGGTGCGCATAGAGGGCGTGCCGACGGTGCGCGAAGCTGACGGCCTGGCGATGTCCTCCCGCAACAGCTATCTCGCCCCCGAGGAGCGCCGGACGGCCGCCGCCCTGTACGCGGCCTTGCGCGGCGTGGCCACGGCGGTGAGGGAAGGTGGAGCCAGCACCGCAACGGCCTGTGCCGAGGCCTCGGCGGCTTTGCTGAGAGCGGGATTCTCCAGGGTTGACTACCTGGAGGTCCGGGATGCGGACACCCTGGCCAAGGTCGAGACTCTGTCCGCCACCTCGCCACCGGCCAGGGTACTGGCCGCGGCCTGGCTCGGCCGGACGCGACTCATCGACAACCTGCCCGTATGATACCGCCATGCTTTCATGGAAAAACGAAGGGCCAGTCATCCGGTCCCGCCCACTTCGCATTGCCTTGATTTTCCTGGAAAATTCTGGAGCGGGCGAAGGGATTCGAACCCTCGACCCCAACCTTGGCAAGGTTGTGCTCTACCCCTGAGCTACGCCCGCAACCATCGGCCCCGAAGAACGAAATCGGTGCCGGAGCCGGCGATCTTAATCAGGATCAAAACCTTTGCAAGCTCTATCTTGCACCTTCATCATGAATCCTCTTCGGGCTTGCGAACCGCAAACTGAAAGTCCATCTATACCGGCGACGCGAAGCGCGATCTGCTCGTGCCGCGGAGGGGAGTCTTGGTCAATCCATCGGGAAGGAAGTCATGGATCTGATATTCAAGGGTGGCCGGATGGCCGGTGGCAAGCCGGCGGGGACGACCGGTTCCGAGAAGACCGCTCCAGGCGGAGGGGGGGGACCCGACGAACTGATCAAGGATTGCGGCAGCGCGACCTTTGTTGCCGATGTTATCGATGCCTCACATCACGTACCGGTGATCGTGGACCTTTGGGCTCCGTGGTGTGGTCCCTGCAAGCAGATTGGTCCCGTGTTGGAAAAGCTGGTACGCCAGGCCGGCGGGGCCGTGCGTCTGGTCAAGATCAACGTCGATGAAAACCAGAAGCTGGCCGCACAACTCCGCGTCCAGTCAATTCCCGCCGTGTTCGCCTTCAGGGGCGGCCAACTGGTGGACGGTTTCGTCGGTGCCCTGCCGGAAAGCCAGATCAAAAGTTTCCTGCAACGGGTCCTCGGCGACGCCGGTTCCGGTGTCGACGAGGCACTGGCCGAAGCCAGGACCCTGCTGGACTCGGGCGAAGTGGAGAGCGCCGAAGAGATTTATCAGCAGATTCTGTCCCAGGACCCGGCCAACACCGGAGCTCTGGCCGGGATATTGCGCTGCATGATGGCCAGGGGCCAGAATGACAGGGCCCTTGCCCTGCTGGCCAAATTGCCCGCCGAGACCGCCGCGCACGCCGATATCGTCTCGGTCCGCACTGCCCTGGATTTGGCGGCTCAGGCTCCCCAGGGCGACAGTCTGCAAGGTCTGAAGCAGGCCGTTGCGGCCGACCCGGACAATCACAGGGCCAGGTTCGATCTTGCCATGGCCCATTTCGCCGCCGGAGCGTCTCAGATGGCGGTGGAGGCGTTGCTGGAGATCGTGCGACGGGATCGCACCTGGGAGGACGATGGGGCTCGCAAGCAGCTTCTCAAGCTGTTCGAAGCCATGGGACATGCCGACCCGGTAACCGTGGCTGGCCGACGAAAATTGTCTTCGCTGCTGTTCTCGTGATCCCATGATTCTGTCCCGGGGACCATTCGAACCGAAATTCGAGAAACTCCCAACGGAAATTCCGATTTTTCCGTTGGAGGGGGTGCTGCTGCTTCCGGGCGGGCGGTTGCCGCTCAAAATTTTCGAGCCGCGCTATCTGGCGATGGTCGAGGACGCCCTGGGACAGGGGCGATTCGTCGGCATGGTGTTGCCGACGAAAAGCGAGAGCAGCCAGAACCCGGGAACCGCGACGGAGGTCTATGGACTGGGCTGCGCTGGCCGCATATCGACGTTCAGCGAAACCGATGACGGACACCTTCTGATTACCCTGGCCGGCGTGTGTCGTTTCCGCCTGGGGCAGGAGTTGGAAGGTGTGAGGGGATACCGTCGGGTCAGCGCCGATTTCACCGCGTTTCGCGATGATCTCGTCCCTCCGGCCGGCCCGCTGGTCAACCGGCGAAGACTTCTGGCGGCACTCCGTCCTTACCTGCTGCTTCACGATATTTCCCTGAACTGGAAGGCGCTGGAAAATTTTTCCGACGTCGCCCTGATTACCACCATATCCATGCTGTGCCCGTTCGAAACACCGGAGCGGCAGGCGCTTCTGGAGGCACCCAACGACCAGGAACGGGGATCGCTGTTGATCACCCTGATCGAGATGGGCATTCTGGAGGCTGGTGGCGGCAGCACCGCAAGGCAGTGAACAACGAGGCGGGGTAGGCATCACGATGAGCGAGGAACAAACAGGACCGGCACGACGGAGCGGGATCGATCCGAAACTCCTGGAACTTCTGGTCTGTCCCCAGGTCAAGACGGTGGGCTCCCTTCGCTATGACGCTGAGGCCCAGGAACTTGTCAGCGAACAGGCGGGTCTTGCTTATCCCATCCGCGACGGCATTCCGATCCTGGTCGCGGATGAAGCCCGCGTGCTCGATACCGACCGGAGGACCCGATGAGCATACCCTCTTTCGGTGCCAAGCACTGGCCTACGGAGATTCATCTCAACAGGGCCGAGCGAACCCTGGTGGTCGCGTTCGACGATGGTCGGATCTTCACTCTGCCGGCCGAACTCCTGCGGGTACAAAGTCCCTCGGCCGAGGTTCAGGGGCACTCGCCCGAGGAACGGCGGATCGTTTCCGGGAAACGTCATGTGGGGATTACCGGCGTGGAAGCCGTCGGCAACTATGCCATTGCCATCTCCTTCGACGACCAGCACGACACCGGCATCTACAGCTGGGATTATCTGTACGATCTGGGCGCGGACCAGGATCAGGTATGGGCCGAATATCTGGTGACCCTGGACGCCCATGGCCTCAGCCGCGATCCGGGTCCGGTGCAGTAGCGTGGGGAGTGCGTGGGGCCCCTCGGCCCCTCGTTCTATTCCAGCAGTGCCAGGAATTCCTGCTCGGTCAACACGGTAGTGCCGAACTCTGCCGCCTTGACCGCCTTGGAGCCAGCGTCGGCCCCAAGGACCACGTAGTCGGTCTTTTTCGAGACCGAACTCGCAATCCTAGCTCCCAGGGCCAGGACTCGGATCTTGGCCTCGTCCCGGGTCATGGCGGTCAGGGAGCCCGTAAACACCACCGTCTTGCCCGTCAGCGGCGAGGCCGAACCCGTGGGCCCGACGTGCGGACGCACCGTCACCTGGGTTGCCAGACCCTCCAGCACCACCCGGTTGTGGGGCTCGGCGAAAAAGGCCAGAATGGCATCAGCCTTGGCCGGGCCCATTCCATCGATGGCCATCAGTTCGGCATGGGCCTCGTTGTCCCGGTCCTGAGCCAGATCCATGGCCGCGCGTAGCTGGGCAAGCTCGCCATAATGGGCCGCCAGCAGCCGGGCCACGGCCTCGCCCACATGGCGGATGCCCAGGGCGTACAGAAACCGGTCCAGGGCGATGGTGCGCCGGGCATCGATGCTGTCGAACAAGTTGCCGGCGGATCTGAGACCCCAGCCCTCCCGGGCCGCAATCGGGGTCAGGCTCTTCCGGTCATTGTCTCTCAGACGAAAAAGGTCAGCCGGGCTTCGCAGCAGACCATCCCGATAAAAGGCCTCGATGTGCTTCTCGCCCAGGCCCTCGATATCGAAGGCATTGCGGGAAACGAAATGCCTGAGCCGCTCCACCGCCTGGGAGGGACAGACGAGACCGCCAGTACAACGGGTGGCCGCCTCCCCCACCTCACGTATCGCCTGACTGCCGCAGTCTGGGCAGACGGTGGGGAACTCGTAAGGTGCCGACCACGACGGCCGACGTTCCAGCACCACCGTTACCACCTGGGGGATGACGTCGCCCGCCCGCTGTATGGTGACGGTATCGCCCACCCGCACGTCCTTGCTGGCAATTTCGTCCTGATTGTGCAGGGTGGCGCGCTTGACCACCACTCCACCGACGTTTACCGGAACAAGTTCCGCCACCGGGGTCAGGGTTCCCGTGCGTCCGACCTGGATCCGGATGGCCTGAACCACCGTTTCCGCCTGTTCGGCCGGAAATTTGTGGGCGATGGCCCAGCGTGGCCGACGATTCATGGAATCCAGACGCCTCTGCCAGTCGATCCGATCCACCTTGTAGACAACACCGTCGATGTCGTACTCCAGGAGGGCCCGTCGACTCGACAGATCGCGGTGAAAAGACAGCATCTCGGCCTCGGAGGTACAGACGCGCACCAGGGGATTGACCGCAAAGCCCCAGGCCCGCAACTGTTGCAGATATTCCGCCTGAGTACGCCACTCTGCCCCATCCACCTCACCCAGTCCGTAGACGAACAGGCGCAAGGGGCGTTTCGCCGTCACCGAGGGATCGAGTTGGCGCAAGGACCCGGCCGCGGCATTGCGGGGATTGGCGAAGAGCTTGTCTCCGGCCTCCTGCTGACGCCGATTCAGGTCCAGAAAATCCGCCCGCGACATGTAGACCTCCCCCCGCACCTCCAGCCGGGAAGGTCTGGGGCTGAACAGGTCGGGAAGATGAAGCGTCGGCGGGACATCGGTCAGCGTACGCAGATTGACGGTAACGTCCTCGCCGGTGCTGCCATCTCCCCGGGTTGCGCCCTGGACGAATTTTCCGTTTTCATATCGCAACGAAACCGACAGACCGTCAATCTTGGGCTCGGCGAGGATGACGATCTTCTCCTCTTCCGAGAGCCCCAGAATTCGGCGGATCTTTCCCAGAAATTCCCGCACGTCGCCCTCGTGAAAGGCGTTGTTCAGGGACAGCATGGGAACCGCGTGCGCAACCCCGCCGAAGCCTGCCGCCGGCGCGGCACCCACCTGGCGACTGGGGGCGTCCGCGTCTATCGTCAGGTCGGGAAAGAAAGCTTCCAGGGTAGCGAGACGATGGCGCAGAGCGTCATACTCGGCATCCGAGAGGATCGGTGCGTCCTGTTGATGGTAGGCCAGATTGTGAACCGCGATGGCCTCTTCCAGACGGAGCTGCTCGGCGGCGGCTTCCTCGCGGGAAAGGGTTTCAACCGGACGGGTGGCGGAATCTTTCATGGAATGCCGGCCCGGGCTACGGGGTCATACCGCCTGCGAATGCCTGGCCTCGCCCCGCTTCAGGTAACGGTCGAACACGGCGCACACCGCCCGCACCAGCGGCCGACCCTCGTCGGTAACGACGATGCGGTTGCCGTCACGGCGAAGGATGCCGTCCTGCTCCAACCCTGCCATGGCATTCATTTCGGTATCAAAACTGTCCATGGAGACGCCGTGGCTACCGGCGATCTCCGCCACGTCCACCGCCAGATCGCACATCAGGCGCTCGATGATGGCCCGCCGTAACCGGTCATCGTCGCTGACGGCGATCCCCCGCCGAACGGCCAGTTGTCCGGAACGAATAAGGCGCTTGTAGGCCTCGATATCGCCCTCGTTGGCGACATATCCCTGGGGCAGCGAGCCGATTCCGGAGGCCCCGAGCCCCAGCAGCACACCGGCCGCGTCGGTGGTATAGCCCTGAAAATTGCGGTGCAACCGTCGCTCACGCTGAGCCACGGTCAGGCCGTCCTCCGGCAGGGCGAAATGATCCAGGCCGATCGCCACGTACCCCAGTTCCTGGAGTCTGGCTGTTGCCATCTCGTACTGCCGCCATCTGGTTTCGGTATCGGGGAGAGCCTTTTCGGGAATCAGCCGCTGGTGTTTCTTCATCCAGGGCACGTGGGCGTATCCAAAAAGAGAGACCCGGCTGGGACGCAGGGACACCGCCTGCTCCACGGTGCTTCCAAGACCGGCTTCCGTCTGATAGGGCAGCCCATAGACCAGATCCAGGTTGATCTCGAAGATGCCATACTGCCGCAACCAGCCCACCACCTGCTCGGACATTTCTCTCGGCTGGACGCGGTGTATGGCCTGCTGAACCACCGGATCGAAGTCCTGGATACCCAGGGAAACCCGGTTTACACCTGAAGCCGCCATGGTCTCGACAAAATCCTGCCGGGTCGTCCGGGGGTCCAGTTCCACCGCGACTTCCACCGTCTCCGTCCACGAAAAACGCTCACGAAGGTGGGCGATGGCACGGGAGAAATCGGCCGGGCTGAGGATGGTGGGACTGCCCCCCCCGAAGTGCACGTGACGGACCGGTCTGCGATCCGACAGGCGGGCCGCGACCAGATCCACCTCTTCCAGCAACACTTCCAGATAATCCTGTACCGGAGCGTAGCGTTTGGTGATCTTGGTGTGGCATCCGCAGAACCAGCACAGCTCGGCGCAGTAGGCGATATGAAGGTACAGCGACAACGCGGTGTCGGGCGGCAATTCCCCAAGCCAGCGACCATAGTCTCCGCCCGTCACCGCCGGAGAAAAATGCGGTGCCGTCGGGTACGAAGTGTACCGGGGAAGCCTGAGTTCGTACTTTGCGACGAGTCCCTGATCCATCCTCGAACGCTACTCCTGGGAAGCTGCGAAGGCAACCCGGGGCGATGGGCGGGGGTGGGGAAAAATCACGGGGCCTGAAACGACTCACATCCTGGGGAGAATACGTGGATGCGAAAACTATGGCCGTGTCAGTCAAAAGTTGTTATACCATTGTCGCAGTGTTCGTTTGCGATAAGCAGTCATATGATGAATACCTCAAGGAGGTTTCTCATAGGGGCAGCCACTCTGGGCGTGATCTTGTGCATTCCCGTGACAGCCGGAGCCATGGACCTGCGGACGGTATTGGAGGTTGTTCAGGGTGTGGTGCCGGTTTCGTTGAGACCACGAACCGGAGGGGAACCGGAAATCGAGTCGGTGGAAGCGGATCCTCCGTGGCGGATCTATCCGATATCCTGCAACGGGGAGCCCTCCTGCGACAGTCTGACGTTCTTTATGACGATTCCAGACGTCGTTGCCGATCTGGAAACCCTGAACCGGATCAACGGGACCATTCGCTATGGTCGGACAATGCGAACCGCCAGCGAGGCTCCGGCCCTGCAAATGGATGTCTGGGTCGGACCCACCGTGGACAGGGCGCAATTGCGCTATCTGACCGGGCGCTGGCTCGACATCCGAAGGCGTTTTCTGATGGCTTTTGGCAAGGGGGAGAAAGAACGTGAGTCCAAGAAAGTACACGGCAGGTGAGTTTCTGACCGAGGTTGTTCGCCCGGCGTTGGCAACCCTGGGCCTGAAGGGCGGAGCGGCCGCGGAGCAGTTGCTGCTGGGCACCGCGATGCAGGAAAGCCTGCTCCAGTACGTGGAGCAGATGGGAGGTGGGCCGGCGCGGGGTTATTTCCAGATGGAACCCGACACCCACAAAGATATCTGGGTGAACTTTCTGGCCTACAAGCCGGATATTGCCAAGACCGTGCGTGGCATCGCCGGTGTGGCCTCCGGGACGCCGTCCTCGGACCTCCTCAAGACCAACCCCCAGTACGCGGCCGCCATGACCAGGGTCCACTATTACCGGGTAAAAGGTTCCATACCGGCCGCCGGGAACACCGCCGCTATGGCGGCTTACTGGAAGGAACATTACAACACCGCCGGTGGGGCCGGGTCGGTGGATGAATTCATCACTAAGTGGGATACGTTCGGAGCCAGGGGGCTGTTCGATCCGCCGATGGCGTGATCAAAGCAGGGGAAGAAAAAATGCGAGGGGACTTGTCCCCTCGCGCTCCCCGGTTTGCTCCCGCCGGTATCAAATCACCCGGCCTTCCGGGACGTATCGGCAGGCGTTATCCTCGATTTCGATGACCCAGAGGTCGGGATCGCGGCCCACGGCCCGCTGCACATGGGCGTCCGCGTCCGCTTCGGGAACGGCGATACCTTCGGCGGCCGCCATCCAGCAAAGCTCCCCCTTGGCATCCCAGACCCGGGTGTACACCAGGCATCCCTGGGCGAAGCGGTTGACCTTCAACATTACCGTGCCCAGATTGGCATCTCCCCTGCGAACCACTACCGCCGGAATGGTCGCCCGGTCCAGGCGGCGCAATTCCGAGGCGATCCAGATGTCGGTGCGCAGGCGACCTTCCGACATTTTCCTATCCCGCGAAGGGATCGCGAACGAAGATGGTGTCTTCCCGCTCCGGACTGGTGGACAGAAGCGCCACCGGCGTGCCGATCAGCTCCTCGATACGACGCACGTACTTGATGGCTGCCGCCGGCAGAGCCGCCCACGAACGGGCCCCGCGGGTGCTGTCCTGCCAACCTTCCAGAGTCTCATAGACTGGCTCTACCCGATCCTGGAGGCTCATCAGCGAAGGCATATGGTGGAGAAGCTTGCCATCCAGGCGATAGCCGGTGCAAATCTTGAGGGTGGGAAGGCCATCCAGAACGTCCAGCTTGGTCAGAGCGATTCCATCCACGCCACCGACAGTAACCGCCTGACGGACCAGAACAGCATCGAACCAGCCACAGCGACGGGCCCGGCCGGTGACGGTACCGAACTCATGGCCCCGTTCGCCGATCACCCGGCCGGTGTCATCGTGCAATTCGGTGGGAAAGGGGCCGGCCCCGACACGGGTGGTATAGGCCTTGCAGATTCCAAGAACGAAGCCGATGCGTCCCGGCCCCACGCCCGAACCGGTAGAGGCCTGGGCGGCAACGGTGTTGGAGGAGGTGACAAAGGGATAGGTGCCATGATCGACGTCCAGCATGGCCCCCTGCGCCCCCTCGAACAGCACCCGTCTGCCCTCCTGGCAATAGGTATCCAGACGACGCCACACGATATCGGCATAGGGCAGGAGCTTCGGGGCGATCGCCTTGATTTCCTCAAGAATCTCCCGAGCCTTGAGTTCGGGCTGTCCCAGGCCGCGCAACAGGGCATTGTGGTGGGTAAGCAGACGGTCGACCTTGGTGGCCAGAACGGCCTCGTCGCCCAGGTCACAGACCCGGATGGCACGACGCGCCACCTTGTCCTCGTAGGCCGGTCCGATGCCCCGACCGGTGGTGCCGATCTTGCCGGCTCCGGCGGCGGCTTCCCGCGCCTGATCCAGGTTGCGGTGCAGCGGCAGGATCAGAGCGGCGTTTTCAGCGATGTGCAGGGTTTCCGGCGTCACCACCACTCCCTGGCCGGCCAGTCGGGCAATCTCGTCCAGCAACGCCCAGGGATCGATCACCACGCCGTTGCCGATCACCGATGGCTTGCCGCGCACCACGCCCGAGGGCAGCAGGCTGAGCTTGTAGGTTGTGCCATCGACCACCAGGGTGTGGCCGGCGTTGTGTCCTCCCTGGAAACGCACCACCACGTCCGCGCGTTCGGAAAGCCAATCGACGACCTTGCCTTTACCCTCGTCGCCCCACTGGACGCCCACTACCGCCACGTTCCTCATGTCTCGTTCACACTCCGTCCTTGATCATTCACCGTTACCGGGTGGCCTTCCACATAGGCATGACTGCAACCAAGACGCAGGGCCTCGGCCCGAAGATCGGCTCCAGGGTCCAACGCCGCCACCGTTACCCACTGTTGGCGCTGCAAATCGGCCACCGTCACGCGCGACGTCCCGGCCGGGATCAGCAGGCGTGACGGCCTTGCGAGCGGCGGCAGGGTCTCCAGCACCGCATCCATGAACAGGGTCGCCCCGGTCGCGGGTTCGTCACCACCATTGCCAGCATGATAGCGCCCGCCCCGTCCCAGTTCATCGGCGGCACCCCGGGCGAAAATGGCGAAGCTGACTCCGGCGTGATATTCGAAACCACGGTGTTCCACCGGATCGATGGTCAGAGCCAGATCCGGAAGACCTTCCCGCACCAGGGTCGCCACCTGAATCAGCGCTTCCCGCTCGGCGGCGGCCCGCGCCGGCAGGGGCACCGATTCCAGGGCCGATAGAGCCCGATCCGCCGGACCCACCGCCGCCAGCAGAGCCGACAGCATCCCTCCCGCCGGTCCGGCGGCGACCACCGCCGCATCCTTGCGATCCAGGGCAAGCCGTAATTCTTCCCGCTGCCGCTCCGCAACCCCAAGCTCCGCAAGGATCGACGGCACCAGGGTCGGTAGGTTCAGGTCCACCGACACCCCGGCAACTCCCAGAGCCATCAGGGCCTCGGCCGCCAGCAGCACCACTTCGGCGTCGGCGGCAGGCGTGGTGGCTCCGATCAGCTCGATGCCGGCCTGACCAAACTGACGGGCCGGCCGCAGCTGCGAACCCTTGACCCGCAATACCTGACCGGCATAGGCCAGCCTGAGGGGACGCGGTGCGTTGGACAGCCGCGAGGTGGCAATTCGTGCCACCTGGAGCGTCATGTCGGCGCGAACCCCCATCATCCGCTGGGACAGAGGATCCATCACCCGAAATGTCTGGGAGGACATGGCAGCACCGCTGCCCGACAACAGACTCTCCTCGAACTCGATCAGCGGTGGCCGCACCCGGTCGTAGCCGTGCCTGGCAAAAAACGCCATCACGTCGTGGGTCGCTCCCGCCTCGAAGGCGGCATCCGGAGGCAGGACGTCACGCAGGCCGGCTGGCAACAGGGTCTTGTTGGTGTAGTCGGTCATTCCCGATGGGGTCCATGGTTGAACCTGTTCAGACACCGGCGGCGATCCCGCGTTCGTTACCTACCGCGTTTGACGACAAACGGCAAACGGAATCGGTCACGGAGAGTTGACCTCCACCACCACCTCCGCCTCCTCCTTCAGGAGGTGCAGCCGCCCCCAGCGAAGTTCCTTGATCATCCCATGCAGAGTGCGGACTTCCTGCTCGGTGAGGCTGGCCCTTTCGAACATGGTGCGGATGTTGCGCATCATACTGGGACGTTTCTCCACCACCCGCAGAAAACCGCAGGCGATCAGCTCCCGCTCCAGATGCGCGAAAAGATTGAACAGCCTTTCCTTGTCGGCGAGAACCCCGCCGTGGAGCGGTACCTCCACCGCCGGGTGGGTGTCTTCCAGGCCGGCCTGATACCATTCGTAGCCAAGGATCAGAACTGCCTGCGCCAGGTTCAGAGAGGAGAACCCGGGGTTGAGGGGCACCTCCACCACCACGTCGGACAGGGACAACTCGTCATTGGTAAGGCCGGTCCGTTCCGGTCCGAACACGATGCCGCACCGCAGGTCCCGCGCCGTATCCGCACGAAGTTCGATAGCGGCGCGTTTCGGGGTCATCACCGGCCGGGTCATCTCGCGACGACGGGCGCTGGTGGCATAGACCCGCTGGAGGTCGGCGACGGCCGCTTCCAGGGTGTCGAATATCCCGGCGTTCATCAGCAGGGCTTCCGCCCCCGACGAGGCCGAGATGGCTTTCGGCGAAACATGGGACTGGCGGGGCTCCACCAGCCGAAGCTCGGTCAGGCCACCGTTGAGCATGGCCCGTGCCGCCGTGCCGATGTTTTCGGCAAGCTGGGGTGCCACCAGCACCACCACCGGCGCGGGGCCAGTGTGCGGCAGGGATTCGCGGGTGCTGTCGGTTCCGGCCATTCTCTACGGCGTCACATCCAGAGGTGTCACCGCTCCACGGTTGGCCAGATAATTTCGCATCAGAAGATAGGTGATGGAGTCATGCAGCGCGTTGTAGGACGCATCGATCAGATTGGTCGATACGCCGACGGTGTTCCAGCGCCCCCCCTCGCCGTCGATGCTCTCGACCATCACCCGGGTCACGGCGGCGGTGGCGGCTTCCGGGGTCAGGATGCGGACCTTGAAATCCACCAGCTTCAGGTTCGCAAGCTCCGGGTAGATCGGGGTCAGAGCCTTGCGCAGGGCGGCATCCAGGGCGTTGACCGGGCCATTGCCCTCGGCGACTTCCATGGCGGTGATCCCCTTGACTTCGGCCTTGATGGTGGCCTCGGACATGGTGATCTGTTCGCCATGACGGTCCCACCGCCGTTCGTCGAGAACCCGGAACGAGGTCAGACGGAAGAACTCCGGCACTTCTCCCAGCAGGCGCCGGGCCAGAAGTTCGAACGAGGCCTCGGCCCCGTCGTAGGCATAGCCCCGGTATTCACGGTGTTTCACTTCCTCGACGATGTCCATCACCTTGGGGTCGGCGGCATCCACGTCCAGACCGATCTCCCGGAACCGGGCCAGGACGTTCGAACGCCCCGCCTGGTCCGACACCACGATGTGACGATGGTTGCCCACCAGTTCGGGAGCCACATGCTCGTAGCAGCGCGGATCCTTCTCCACCGCTGCCACGTGCAGCCCGCCCTTGTGCGCGAAAGCCGCCTCTCCGACATAGGGCGCGTGGCGATTGGGGGCGCGGTTGATACGCTCGTCCAGAAGGCGGGAGATGTGGACCAGCCGTGTCAGGCCGCTCTTCGAGACGGCGGTCTCAAAGCCCATCTTCAGAACCAGGTTGGGAATGATGGAGGTCAGGTTGGCATTGCCGCAGCGCTCGCCCAGGCCATTGAGGGTTCCCTGCACCTGCCGGACCCCGGCCCGCACCGCCGCCAGGGAGTTGGCCACCGCGTTGTCGGTGTCATTATGGCAGTGAACCCCCAGACGATCGCCGGGAATGTGCCGACCGACGGCACGCACGATTTCCTCGACTTCATGGGGCAGGCTGCCGCCGTTGGTGTCGCACAGCACCACCCAGCGCGCTCCGGCGTCATGGGCCGCCTTCAGGCAGGACAGAGCATAGTCGGGGTTGGCCTTGTATCCATCGAAAAAATGTTCGGCGTCGAAATGCACCTCCTCCATACGGCCCTTGGCATGGGCGATACTTTCGCCGATCATCCGCAGGTTTTCGGAAAGTTCGACCCCAAGGGCGGTAATAACCTGAAAGTCCCAGGTCTTGCCCACCATGGTGACGATCCTGGCACGGGTGCTCAGCAGGGCCTGAACCCCGGGGTCGTTCTCGGCACTGCGACCGACCCGGCGGGTCATGCCGAAAGCCGTCAGGCGGGCATGACCGAAGGGTGGCGGCGCGGCGAAAAAGGCATCGTCGGTGGGATTGGCCCCGGGCCATCCCCCCTCGACATAGTCGATACCCAGTGCGTCGAGCTGGGTGGCGATGGCCACCTTGTCGGCGGTGGTGAAGTCCACGCCCTGGGTCTGGGCCCCATCCCTCAGGGTCACGTCGTAGAGATAGACACGCCGGTCGTTCATGGCATCGTACCACCGCGAGAGGCACCTGGTGTCCGCTCAAAATAGCGGAAGAACTCCGAGGTCGGCGAGAGCACGAAAGTGGTGGCACCATCCCCCAGGGCATGGCGGTAGGCTTGCAGGGAGCGATAGAAGCTGTAGAACTCCGGATCACGGCTGAAGGAGTCCGCATAGATGCGGATCGCCTCCGCATCGCCTTCGCCACGAAGGGTCTGAGCCTTCTTCTGGGCCTCGGCGACGATGACGACCCGTTCCCGATCGGCGCGGGAACGAATTTCCTGGGCCACCTCCTGACCCTGGGCACGGAACTCGCGGGCCTCCCGTTCCCGCTCCGACTGCATGCGGGCATAGATGGCCTGGCTGGTTTCCTCCGGCAGATTGGCGCGACGGATGCGCACGTCCACCACCCGGATGCCCAGGGCACTGGCCTCGATATCCGCCTGCTGACGGATCTGCGCCATGACCGCCTCACGATCCGCAGACAGCAGGGACTGGAGAGTGACGTTGCCGAGTGCCCGCCGCAGGCCAGAGGTCACGATGTCGCTGAGACGGGACCTGGCCCGACTCTCCTCGGCCACCGCCTGAAAGAACCGCAGCGGATCGGCAATGCGGAAGCGGGTATAGGTGTTCACATCCAGGCGCTTCTGGTCGGTCATGATCACCTGTTCCACCGGTGGGTCCAGGTCGATGACCCGTTTGTCGTAGAACACCACGTTCTGGATGAAGGGAATCTTTACCTGGAGGCCGGGTTCGCGGATCACCCGTTTGGGATCACCGAACTGGATGACGATGGCCTGTTCCGTCTGGCGGACGATGAACAGAGCGTTGAAGGCCCCAAGAATGGCGAGCGCCAGCACGAAGCCAAAAAAGGCGGAACGGTTCCGGTTCATCGGGAAACCTCCCCCCCTGACTGGGACGATTGCGGAGTTCCGGACTGGGACGTCTGCCCCGAAGCTCGCCCTCCTCCAGAGGTTCCGGATGCGGCCGGCGAAGTTCCCGGCCGTGGTTTCAATTCCGGCAGCGGCAGATAGGGTTGGACGCCTTGCAGGCTTCGGGCATCCATGACCACCTTGTTGGCGTTGCGCAGAACCTCCTCCATGGTTTCGAGATACAGCCTCCGCATCGTCACGTCCCTGGCCTTGCTGTAGGCCATCAGAACGGCATCAAAACGGTTGGCGTCACCCTGGGCGCGGTTCACGATTTCCTCGCGATAAGCCTGGGCTTCCTGGGAAAGCCGCTCCGCGTCACCCCTGGCGACGGGGATGATGCCGTTGCGGTAGGCTTCAGCCTCGTTCCGCAGGCGTTCGCGATCGGCACGGGCCCGCTGCACGTCGTTGAAGGCATCGACCACTTCTCCGGGCGGATCCACCTTGAGGAGCTGCACGCGCTTGACGCGGATGCCGGTCTGATACTCCTCCAGCAACCGTTGCAGGGTCTCCAAGGTGCGCTGTTCGATCTTTTGCCGTCCCTCGGTCAGCGCGACCTGGATCTGGGTCTGGCCCAGTACCTCGCGCATGGCGCTTTCGGCGGCGACGCGAACGGTACCGTCCGGGTCCCGTAGGTTGAACAGATAGTTGCCGGCATCCTTGATATCCCAGATGACGGTGAAATCGATGTCGACGATGTTCTCGTCGCCGGTCAGCATGATGCTTTCTTCCAGAACATCCCGTGCCGACATGGAGCGGTTCCGTGCCTCGCCCACGGAACGGAAACCGATCTCCAGGCGGTTTTCCACGGTGACTCGTGGCGTTTCCACCGTCTCGATCGGCGAAGGCAGGCGGTAATGGAGTCCCGGCCCGGTGGTGTAGACATAGCGACCGAACCGCAGCACCACACCCTGTTCGTCGGTTTCGACCCGATAGAAGCCCGTGGCGGCCCACAGGGCGACCAGCAGCAGGAGCAGCGTCACAACCCCCCGCGACCCTCCGACACCACCTGGTACGAAACGGCGAAACCGTTCCTGTCCCTTGCGCAGGAGGTCTTCAAGATCCGGTGGAGGCGGTCCGCCGCCGCTGGGACCTCGACCCCAGGGCCCAGAACCTTGCCCTCCCCACGGACCACCGCCGCCCTGATTGTTCCAAGACATGAGCCGTTACTCCCCATGCTTCCACCACCGCCATCCCGGAGCGGGCACTCCCTGGACTAAACCCGTTGGCAAAACGGCGACGGAGCCTTATATGACAACGAGCCCAATCACGCAATGCAGCAGGATGGCGAACCCCCCGCCGACAGAGGGGGCGATGCCTATGCGGATATTGTCGGCAGTCAGGAGTTTTCAAGGATGTCCGAGGTAACCAGGGATCAAGTGCTGGAAGCGTTGCAGACGGTGATCGATGCCAACAGTGGGGGAGACATCGTCAGTCTCGGCTGGGTTACCAGCGTGCAGGTCAAGAACGGCCATGTCACGTTCGTCATCGAGGTTCCCCCTCATCTCGCCCATGATTTCGAGGCCCACCGCAGGCAGGCCGAGAAGGCGGTCTACGACGTGCCGGGCGTGCTGTCGGTCACCGGCGTGCTTACCGCCCACAATCAGCAGGGGGAGTCCGCTCGGCCGGCCGGAGCCCCGGAGCATGGCGGGGCCATGGGCCAGCAGGATCTTCACGGCAAGCTCTCCCTGCCGACGGTCAAGACTATCCTCGCCGTTGCCTCGGGCAAGGGGGGGGTGGGAAAGTCCACCACCTCGGCCAACCTGGCTCTGGCGTTCTCCAAGCTCGGCCTGAAGACTGGTCTGTTCGACGCCGACATCTTTGGCCCCTCGGTGCCGCGCCTGATGGGTCTTCGGGACGCTCAGCCGGAGACCTCGGCCGACGAGTCCAAACTCCTGCCTCTGGAGAATCACGGCATCAAAATCATGTCCATCGGCTTCATGGTACCAGAGGATGCGCCGATCATCTGGCGCGGCCCGATGGTGATCGGTGCGCTGGAACAGCTTTTGCGCGACGTGGAGTGGGGGGACCTCGATGTGCTGGTGATCGATCTGCCGCCTGGCACCGGCGATACCCAGCTTACCATGTGCCAGAGGGTGCCCCTGACCGGGGCGGTGATCGTCTCCACGCCCCAGGATATCGCCCTGCTGGACGCCCGCAAGGGACTCAACATGTTCCGCAAGGTGGAAGTTCCGGTACTCGGCATCGTCGAGAACATGAGCTATTACGTCTGCCCCAAATGCGGTCACCGGGACGAGATCTTCGCCCATGGCGGCGCGAGGAAGACGGCGGAGGAGCTTAACTGCGACTTCCTGGGGGAGGTGCCCCTGGATGTCAAAATCCGGGAAACCTCCGACAACGGCACCCCGATCGTGGTCGCCGACCCGTCCAGCCCCCACGCCGAGGCCTACCTGAACATCGCCAGGGAAACCTGGAACAAGGTAACCCAGCTCCAGTCGGCCGGAGCCCGTCAGGCACCGAAGCTGGTGGTGCATTGAGGGAGGAGATAAGGAAACAGGAATCTTGCGAGGGGACTCGTCCCCTCGCGCTCCATGGCCTTCGTGCCTATGCTGTTGATGCAGGCTCCGCCGACATCAGAGATATCGCACCCTCTGGCCGGGGAGTCTCAAGAACGATGTCGGCATGGCGCCGCAGGTCGACGCGCACATTGTGGCCCATGGGCTCAAGAATGACCTTGACGCCCTCGCGGCGAACGAACTTGAAGGCCGGAATGAAGTCGGCGTCGCCAGTCACAATGATGACCGAGCGCACCATTTCCCTGAGTGCGAGACGGGCCATATCCATCCCAACCCGCATGTCGACACCCTTCTGGGAAAGATCCAGTTCGAAATCTTCGTCAGCCAACTGTCGGGGCTCGCGAACCAGCTTGCGTGCCACCCGGGGCTTGACGCGCCACTTGTTCGGAGACAGCACCGTCTCACCCATGCGCAACGCGAAATGTGGCTTCAGAATGAGCTGATCGTATAGACTTTGCGAAAGACGATAACGATCCGTGGTCGCGAGATTGTAATCTTTGTTGGAAACAGGATAGTTTACCCGTTCCGACGACGGTGGAGCATCATAGTAATAGATCCGCAGCAGTTCATAGTCCCTCACATGCTCGATCGCACGCAAGCGATCGCACTCAGCCACGACGTCATCCACCGTTGCGTGACGCTTCATCTGTTCGTAGAGTTTCTTGGTCAGAAAGCCGCCATCAAGCAGGATGGCGTACTGAGGCCGGAGCATCCCCCTCTCGTCCCCCAGAAAAGGCCGGAGCCGGCTCACTCCCTGCGGCACCGCATCGCGGTTTGTCGGAATGAGCCGGCTCGCTCGTCTATCTCGCATTCCACAACGGAAGCACGTTCACGCTACCATATGCGTGACTGCTCAGATACCCCGAAAAACAGAAAATATCATCTGACGAAAAGCAACTACAAGATGGCATCGTGACGTGGTACTGCTGGTAGTGATTTGAGTTGGTAGCCAGTAAATAGTGGTCCAAGAGTGTTATCGGTAGTAG
>JBKACM010000161.1:0-5808 GCA_046269335.1 Alphaproteobacteria bacterium
CCATCACCGCAAGCTGCGCCCGCGTCGCCACCAGCACCAGCCGGTCGTCCCAGCGGGCCTCGAGTTGTTCGATGGTGAGTTGCTCCGGCCGGCCGACGCGGGGGTCCTGGATCAGTGCCTTGTCCTCGGCCACCTTGGCGAGGATGAACCAGCCGCCATCCGAACCGCCGGCAATGGCCGGCAGCGGCGTGCGGGCGAGACGTTCCACCGAGCTGACGATACAGCGGGCTTTGAAGCCGATCTCCTTGGCGTAGCGGACCAGATCAATTGCATCCGCCGGCTGTGTCGGGTCGCCGTGGCGATGACGAAGCTGGTCGTAGTCTGCCGGCTTGTCGAAGAACCGCGCCAGCATGGCCAGGCACACCAGGCCACTGTCGGATTGCGGCGGCGTATCGCCTGCCGATGGCTTGGCGGCGGCACTGTCTTCCACGCTTTCGCGAGGTATGTCGTCCACGCTGCCCCCAAACGTCCGATGTGTGGTACATACGATAACGCAGACAATTTTCTGACACGAAAAATATCATAACGCAACCATATGCGGAATTTTGCTATTTTACCTCGGTTTTTATGTGGCGCACGAAACATCGAATACGATCATTATGTATCGTCGAGTCGCACGCGATAGGTTCGTGCAAGGTCGCCATCCGGACGTGCCGAAACCGGCCCGGACCGGATATCGGACAATGGTGGCCCGCCCCTTTCTCGCGGTTGCGAATGGCCGGCGCGGAAGCCTATCCCATGCGCAAAAAGGTTTGCGCCGCGCCGCACATGACTATGATTTCGCAACCGCACAGAGACAGTATGGTTGTGCGGCTCCATTTTATGTTGTCGACGTTCCGGCCCCATTTTACGTTACCTCCGGGTGTGTAATCGGGGAGTATCGCCATGACAACGGGAAGCAACGCCGCAGTGGCGGCAACGGACAATGACGCCGCGATGGTAACGGAAGGACAGGGTGCGGGGCCGTCCAATGGCGTGGTGCCCGCCTCGGGAGCAGTGCCGGGACGACCCGGCCAGTCGCCATTCGCCAGTCTGATGGGCGACATCACCTGGCTGATGGTGCGCTCGAGCACCCACAAGCACCTGTTCCTGGCCGACCTGGAATGGCTGGTGCTGCCGGCGGTGACCAGCCGCCTGTTCCGCCTGTTCGTCAACGGCGCCACGCCCTATGCCTACGTGAGCTGGGCCTTCCTGGACGAGGAAGCCGAAACCCGCCTGCTCTCCGGCCAGCCGCGCCTACGGCCGGGGGACTGGCGATCGGGGGATCGCGCCTGGATCATCGACATCGTGGCACCGTTCGGTGGCGGCGACGCCATTCCTCGCTCCATCAAGGCCCAGTTCTTCATGGACCGGACCCTGAAAGCCCTGCGGCCAAGGGGAGACGGGAAGGGGTTCGAAGGGGTGGAGGTGGTGGCCAGGGAGACGCCACCCGCGGGCGATCCCCCCATCGACCGTAGCGGGAGCGACTCTCCTGGCCAACACGGCGGCTCATGAACCCGATCGTGCGACGAACCCTCAAGGAGCTATCCATGAAGAGTGCGGCCATCATTCATGATTCGAAGGCAGTCGTGCCGGCGTTGTGGATCGGTTCTGCCCTGGCAAGAATTGGCAAAGGGCTGATTCTTCCGGCATGTCTGTTATGTCTCGGGTTGATGGGATGCAACAAGACAGTGGCGGGATATCCCGCAAGCGAGGAGGGCTTCATGCTGAGTGATCTTCGGCTGTCCCCCGATGGCCGCACGGTGGTATTCCAATATCGCGACACCAGCGCCGACAAACGGCCCGACCTGAGCTGGCGACGAAATTGCCAGGGCCTCGGCATACTGGAATGGGAAACCGGCAAGCTCACCCGTATCCCCAACCCACCGGACAAGCAACTGCGGGACGCCAGCTTCTCCTACGACGGCAAGCGACTGATTGCCGCCATGGGAAATATTTGCAGTGACCCCAGCAAGATCGTGGAGGTAGATCCGGTGACTTTTCAGGTCCGGGTACTATACGAAAATCATGAAAAGATAGGAGTATTCTGGCCGGTCTTGCAGCCCGGAACGGACAATATCCTTTTCGTACCTTTCGGGTGGGGCTCTACGTTCCACCATTTCAGTTTATTCAATCCGAAGGATGGTTCGACCAAAATCATCTTGGACAAAAAGGACGGGTTCGTGTCGGAGGTGACTCGGCCGTTTTTCATCAGCCAGGAGGAAGTCATCTTTCAAGCGCGCGGGCCCGCTGATCGGGATTTCAGGAAAAAGGTGGTCGAGTTGACTGGAAGCACTTCCGCCGAGTTGATCAGCTATCGCCTTCGATTCGGAGAATTGCCACAATTTCTTTTTCCGAAGATTGAGGCTCTTCGAAAAAACGACGTTCTATCGGAATCGGAAAATGAATTTTCCCGAGTGGTTGGCTCACAGGATGGGAAAACAATTATAGCCATCGGATTTTCCGCAACCAATAAATACAATGAAAGAAAACAGTTCAATTATGAATTGTTCGAAATCAGAGGTGGCGTTCCGCATCAGTTGACCAATCTGCGCAGTCATCTCGCGTATCCCGTCATCTCCTATGACGGCTCGACGGTGGCCTTCGGCTCGGATCCATCGCGGCGCTATGCCTGGGACCTGTTCATCCTGAACCTGAAAACGGGAACAATCACGCCGACCGGATTGCTCAAGCGGATCACCGGCAATCCGGACTTCAAACTGATTCCCAACGATTGACATGACAATACGGACCGACTCAACCATACAGGCCGACACAGGGGGCAACGATGAGCGACACACCCTACATCTACCCGAACTTCGACATGCGCTATGCCATCTGGACCGGCGGTGGTTATTCGGCCCAGGGTGACAGCCCCTCGTTCGTTCCATTCACGGAGCAACAGAGAAACGTTGATGGCATTGATGCCTTTGATAGGGTGTCAAAAAAGCACGATATTGACTATGACGAGGCGCAAACTAAGCTTCTGTCCGACCTGATCGCCGGCCGGCCACGGGTCGACGCCTTGATCGATTATTATACCGCCATTTCGCAGGCGGACAGAACGTTTGTTGATAAAGCAAGTCATGTCACCGCCGACCACGCCTGGGGGGAGGGCATCCGTGGCATCGGCATAACCGTCGTGGCCACCAAGGCGCTTCTGCAGGACAGCATCATCGAACGGCTGAAATATGACGAGGGGTATCGAAACCAAGTCAACGGCCTGTCTTTCGACGCCAATACCATTGATTCGGCTTTGCAAGCTTATCGCGACAAATACTCGCCGGAAGCCAAGCATTCCCTGGTGCAGATACTTCACACAAGTGCCCTTATCGAGACCCTGAGCAGCAACAGCAGCATGATCGCCGATGGGGTGGCCGGACAACCCGAACTGGCGGCCGTGGTCGCCGCCGATGCGGTTCCCTTGAACCTCTTTACCGTCGGCGGAACCGTGAGCGGGGCGATTGAAGCCGCCGTGACTGGAATCAGCAGCGCGATCGGTGGTGCCATCAGCGAAATCCGGGATGTGGTCATCTCCTCGGCAAGCCTCTTCGACATCAATTCCCTGGCCAATCAGGATAACACCACGCCTGACTTCAGTGGTGTGAGGGTGGATATTGCGACCCTGCAATCGTCGCAACCCGTATTCACCGGTACTGGCGATACATCGTTCCAATACGCTACGCCCGAGACGCCCCTTCCTCTGCCGACGTGGTACTTCGCCCCCGTCATCGTGGAAGACCTGCCGCCGCTGGTAACCCCTCCCCCGCCGCCGGCACCGGTGGTGAATCTGGACGCCATCCTGAGCAACATCCAACAGAGCACCTATGTGCCGACCCAGGCACCTCGCTGCTTCGCCGGGGCGACGCCGGTGCGGATGGCCGATGGGACCGAGAAACCCATCGCCGATATCGTCGCCGGCGACAACGTGATGGCCTTCGACGGCTTCGGCGCGCTGACCCCGGCGCGGGTGGCGCGGGTGCATGATTTCGGCGAGGCCGAGGTGGTGCGGCTGGAGGCGGGCGGGCGCACGATCGAGGTGACGCCGTTGCATCGGTTTCTGACCGGGGATGGCAGCTTCAAATCTCTGGCCCATTTCGGTGCCGACGACCGGTTGGTGGCCGCCGACGGCACCGTGGGGGGATCGGCGCGGGTCACGGGTGGGACTTCGCGCGCCCGGATCTACAATCTTACCGTGGAAAACATGCATACGTATGTCGCGGCCGGACTCCGCGTGCACAACACCAAACCGATCGTGGTCGATCTCGACGGCAATAATCGCATCGAACTGGTGGGACTTGATGAGTCCGGGGTGCTGTTCGACATGGACGCGGACGGGTTCGCCGAGCACACCGCCTGGGTCGGCGCTGGCGACGGGGTGCTGGCCTTCGATCGAGACACCGACGGCCTGATCACCAATGCCGCCGAGTTCGTGTTCTCGCGTTACGGTGGAGCGGGGGCCAGCGATCTCGACGGCCTCAAGGCGGCGTTCGATAGCAACCATGACGGGAGGCTCGACGTCCACGACGCCGACTTCGCCCGCTTCGGGGTGTGGCGCGACGCCAATCAGGACGGCCGTGCCCAGGCCGGGGAGTTCGTCGGCCTGACGGCGCTCGGCATCGCCTCCTTCGACCTGACCGCCGCCGGACCGGCGCGGACGGAGAACGGCAACACCCTTCTCGGGCAAGGCTCGTTCACGCGGACCGACGGCTCGGTCGGGCTGATGGCTGATGTCGATCTGGCCCTGGAGGATAACGGCTATGCCGAGGTGGCGCGATCCGCCCGGACCCGCACCCTGGTGGGCGAGGACGGCTCCACGGCCGGGGCGGTGATGGGCGAGGCGACGCTTCGCCTGCTCAACGCCGCCACCTCCGGCGGGGTGGCGTTCGGCAGTGCTGGAAATAATACCATTAATAGAGTAATTTCCAACGACGACACCCTTTCCTTGGCCGCGTGACGGAAGCACTACCGATGGCGAATTGGCCGAAAATCATGGATCGAACCATCAAGACCGTTCTCTGGGGCGTGGCGGTGATCAGTATTCTCCTGATTCTTGCCATCGCCTGGACCAAGCACATGGTGCGCAACAACCCGCTGCTGTTCACCATGACGGGTGGGGAAAGCAGTTCGGCAACCCAGATGGTGGTGTTCCAGATGGGGGAGGTCGGGTTCAGCATTCCGAGGAATTATTTTTGGCGGCTGCCCGGTCACAACGGTATGGCTCCGGATGGCATGAACTTCGCCATTGTTGCGTTGTTGCCGGATTTTGAGCCGCGAACACAAAAAAACGCCAACGAGTTCGACAAGCCAGGCTGGAATAATAACATTTTTATATCACCTTTTTTTAAGGGAAACATGCCTACAGGAAAAAAATTATTTGACAATATATACCGCGTAGATTCGCTATTCACGGATAGAACGGTACATTATAAATATAATTTCAGTCAATACAGATCATTCTACGGTGACGTATTTTTCTCAGGGACGCTAGATGATCCTGGTTTTTTTATCGAATGCAGTCCAATAAAACCTGCTGAACATCCTGTTCCTAGTCCATCCTGCGGCAGATACGTTCTCGTCGGTCGTGACCTGTATATTCATTATTCGTATTCAAGAACGTATCTGGAGCACTCTCAAAAAATCGAGCAAAATCTCATCGCCTTTTTTAATCGCTTCCGCACCAGTGGCCCAGCCCTAGAGGTGATCCAATGACCGCGCCCAACCAATTCAACCAGGACCAGCTCAACACCCTTCAGGGTTACATCGACGCAGCCAACGCGGCAAAAAACCGTGGCGACCTCGACGGCGTGAAGGCGGCGCTGACCCAAT
>JBKACM010000162.1:0-5740 GCA_046269335.1 Alphaproteobacteria bacterium
GGCGGCTGGCAAGCGGCCGGACGGCCGCGCTTAGCCAGAGGGACCATACGGCGAGCCATTCTTATGGCTCGCCGGTATCAAATATAATTGGACAGGCTGAGTTTCGACACCTGCGCCATGGCCTTCATGGCGATTTCCAGGGCGGTGGTGGTCAGGTTGAGCTTGGTCACGGTGACGGCGGGATCGATGTGCAGGATGCCGCTGGCGCGCTGATCCAGAAAACCCTTGAAATTGGTCTGCTGGGTATTGGCGTCATCCAGCAGTACCGCGTCCCGACCCAGAACCTGCTGGATGGCGATGATACCGCCCGAAGCTTCGTTCGGCAGACGATGCTTGTTGTGGTCCAGGGCATCACTCAACAGGTCGATGGCCTGCTGCACGCGGGACGGATGATTCTGAAGGTCGCCCTGGGTGATGATGGACAACGCCCGGAAGGCCTTCTCGAAGCCCGGATCGGAGGCGTTGATGCCCAGGGTGATCGAGCGCTCCGGATCGATGCGGTGTTCGGCCTGCAACTGGTCGCCAGCGTAGTAGCTGTTGGGTTGCTCGGCGAAAAGGGTGGTGGCGGCGGAGGTGGTGTTCATGGTGGTGGTCGGACGTGGCACCACCGTCAACACGCTGCCGGTGTTGCCGGTTACGGTGTAGGTCTGGTTGTTGCCGACCACCCCCGACCCGGCAACGGTGATCTTGGCTCCGATGGGCAGGTTCTCGAACACGTTGGGGGTCAGAAGGCCGGTGGTGGTCTGGTTCTCCACCGCGCCCGGCGGCGGCGAGACGGTCAGGGTCTTGCCGTCATTGGCGGTGACCGTATAGACCTGATTGTTGCCGGCGTTGGCAGCCCCGCTCATGGTAAAGGTGGCACCGATGGCCAGACCGGCGAAGGAGTCCAGATTCTTCGCGGAGATTTGCCCGTGCGAGGGGTCGAAGGTCAGATCGCCGTAGAGGGCGGGGCCCACGCCGAAGTTCATCGAGCCGGTGGCGACGGCGGGCTCGTCCACTGCTGGAGGCGGCGTCACGGTCAGTATGGTGCCGTCGTTGGCGCTGATGGTGTAGGTCTGGTTGTTGCCGGTGGAGCCGGTGACCGTGAACTGGGTTCCCACTGCCAGACCGGCAAAGGCTCCGGCGGTGCCGGCGGTGACAGTGCCGGCGGCGGCGGTGAAGGACAGAGTGCCGTACTGACTTGAGTCCAGACGGGACGCCGTGATGGTGCCGTTGCTGTTGAAGCTCAGCACCGACGGGCTGGTGGTCGGCGGGTTGGACGTGCCGATGGTGGTAGAACCCAGTTGCGCCGCACGGGTGTTGGGGTAGTTGGCACCGGTCCCCGGATACTTGGCCTGGAATTCCGCGACCGACTTGAAGGAAAAGTTGACCGGCTGGGTATCCACCTTGCCGCCCGCGAACAGGTATCCTCCCACGAACTTGGAATTGAGCTGACCCGCCATGTCCTTCATCGTGTTGAAGGCCAGGTTCTGGATGCCGTTGATGGCCAGCGTGTTGTCCGTGGACTTGATGCTAAGGTTCACGTCGGCAAAGTTGAGCAGGGCGGAGCGCATGTCGCTCACGCTCTTCTGGATGTTGTTGGCGACGGTGGTCTGGGCGCGAAGCTGCTGGATCGCCAGGTTGTTGTTGTCTATGAAGCCCTGGGCGGCCTTGGACTGGTTCTGAAAGCCCATCAGGTTCAGGGATTGGGTGGCGATGCCGGTGAAATCCTGACTAACCTCCTGGGTGGAGGTCTGTACCTGGAGGTCGTCCATCTGCTGCTGCATGGTCAGAATGCGGTTTACCATGAGCTGCTGCGAAGCGGCGGTTGCGATACGGACCATGGCCGTATTCCTCCCTGTACTATCGGATCAGGTTGTTGAGCGTATCCAGCATGGCCTGGGCCGCGACGATCACCTTGGCGGCGGCGGCATAGGACTGCTGGAACATCATGATATTGGCCAGTTCCTGATCCAGATTGACGCCGCTGGCGGACGAGACCTTCTGGCTGAGCGCCGTCACCAGCCCGGACTGATATTCCGTCGTCTGCCTGACGGTAGACGCATCGGACGCATTTTGCGATATGATTGTAGCCGCGTAGTCGGAAAAGCTGCGGGTGGTCGGCATCAGAGAGCCCGCGCTGTTGAAGGCATGGGCACCGCTGAAGGCACCGGCAAGCTGGTTCACGGTGGTGTTGTCGCCGGCGCTCACGTAATACTGCTTCAGATCGGTATTGTACTGGACGGTGCCACGGGAGACCAGGGCCGGACTGCCGGCCAGATCCGGGCGCACGGAGGCATGGCTGGCCGCACCCGAGTTGCTGGCCTTGAATCCCATGGCCGTCATCAGGTTGTTGCCGTCGGTCTGGGTGATCATCATGTCCCGGCCGGCCAGATTCTTGATCCGCAACCGGTAGCCGCCCCCATCGGGGACCACCTGGGCCACGAACAGCTTGTTCATGGCCGGGTCGGCGTTGATCCGCGCGGCCAGGGTCTTGACCGTGTCCGCCTGGTTGACCGTCAGACCGGCGACATTGATGCCGGTGGCCCGATCGCTGAACGCCAGGGTCCCGTTGGTGCCGATGGTGGCGTTGCGGGTAAGGACGGCGGTATCCCAGATCGCCTTTGGTCCCGGCGTGACAAAAAAGTCGTTGAGGCCGAAGAAATTGGAAAATCCCTGAACCGTCTCATCATAGTTCTTGTTGAAATCACCATCGGAATTGAACTGGACGGTGACGTCCTGCGCCACGTCTCCGGGCGTGGAAGAGGCCTGGTCGCGGAAGGTGATCCCCACCGAGGCCGTGTTCAGGTTGATGGCCAGCTTTCCCTTGGCATCCAGGGCGACGGTTGCACCGGGAAGTCCGGCTCCGCCGTTGGGGGTTGTGGTGTTGAGCCAGCCCTGGATATGCCGGGCGACCGAGTTGATCGACCAGTCGGCACCGCTGCCCTGGGCCTGATTGTCGGCCGGCTGTGATTGTGGCTGACTGGGAGCGGTGCTCATGTCCTTCTGCATGATGGTGTTGAGGGTGGTGGTCACCATCTGCTTGCCGTTGGCATCGAAGATCGTGATCGCCACGTCGCCGTTGCTGACCTTGATGGTCTGGGCCGGATCGGTGGCCCGAACTCCCGGCACCGGCATGAAGGTACGGGTTCCGGTGATGTTGTTGGCAAGCAGCGGAAAGGGCGTGCCGCGGTTGTGGACCACGTTGACCTGGTCCCGCATGACCACCATCATCTGGTCCAGCTCGGACTGGAGATTGGGCAGAATACCGTCCCGCAGATCGATCAGTCCCTTGAACTTGCCCTGGCGGATTTCCGCCGTCACGTCCACCGAACCGACCATGATGCCGGAAAAGTCTCCGCCGGCCTTGGTCTGCTCGGGCGAGACCTGGCTGACGGAAGGATGGGACATGAGTACCGCCCCGTTGTCGATCAGGCTGGTGCCGCTCATGGTATAGACGGTGACCGCGCCGTTTTCGCGGGTGAACATCTGCACGTCCATGAGACCGGACAGATTCTTCAGCGCCAGATCGCGCTTGTCTTGAAGATCGGAAGCGTTGGCTCCGATGGCGATATCGCGGCTGATCTTGTCGTTCAGGTCGGCAATCTGGGTCAGGTAGCCATTGGCCTCGGTAACCGCCAGATTGATGGCGCTGTCGGCCTGCCGCCGCAGGTCCTGAATCTGCTTGGCCATGCTGTTGAGCTTCTGCGCGAACATGGACGCCGAGTCGACCGCCGTCGCCTGGTTGGTGGAGGTGTCCGGGTTCAGCGCCAGGCTTTCCATGTTCTGTCCCAGGCTGGCGATGACGCTGGAGATGGAATTCTGCTGGCCGGGGGTCCCGAACAGGTCCTGTATCCGGGCGTAATAGTCGCTAGAAATCTGCAACGCATTGAGAACACTGCCTTCCTGGCGCATGTTCTGTTGAAGCTGCGCATCGACCACCCGGGTGGAATCCAGCGCCTTCACGCCGGAGCCATGGCCGTTCAGCACCACCGACACCGGGTTGAACTGCTTGCGCGTATACCCTTCGGTATTGGCGTTGGAAATGTTGTTGGACGTGAGGTCCAGCCCCTGCTGGGCGGTCAGAAGCCCGCTTACCGCGGAACCCAGGGCAAGTGTCAGTGACATGAAGGTACCTCCCGGCCGTGATCCTCAGGGGGACTCAGACGTTCCTGTTGAAGGACAGGGCGGTAGGCTGCCCGTCCCGATAATCCTGACTAACGGCTCCCCGTGGACCGTAGGGCGCGTTCTTGGTCCGCTCCTCCTTGGCCGCGTCGACGATGATCTTCATCACCCGCTGCGCCGCATCCAGGTTGCCCTTCAGAAGCCTGACGTTCAGGTCGATCCGTTCCCTCAGCGTTTCCGCCACCTGTTTCATTTCCTTCCGGCGCGCCTCGGCAACACCGTCCAGGACCGCCGGATTGGCGGCCACCGCCGTCATCTGGTCGTTGTACAGACGAACCAGCGCCTCCTTGCGCTCGGCCATCTGGAGTACCGCGTCGGTATCGAAATTCTTCAGAGCCGCATTTTCCTTCTCCAGCAGGGTGGAGAGCTGGATGGCGGCCTCGAACACGGTCTCCGGGCCGCTGGGTGGGGCCTTGGGATCGTGCATCTGCGCCGGCCGGGTCGGCGGAGTGACGACCGGACGCGGAACCTGATTGCGGACGATCACCGGGTTGGGACGTGCCGCCGGGTTGGCCGGAGTCTGGGCACCGTCGCCCTTGAAGGGATTCTTGAACAGGCTCATGGCCGGTGCTCCGTCTGTGCGCTCAACATGGCATTCATGATCGGGCCGCTGATGCCGATCCCGCCGGAGCGGGCGATGGTCTTGCCGTACTCGTCGACCAGGAAGCTGCGAAACATCTCTTCGCCCTGGCCGCCGCCGAACAGACCATCCGTGGAGAGGCTGTTGAACATGGGCTTCAGCATCTGGCTGATGAAAACCGCCTCGAAGTCCTGGGCCGTCTTCTGCACCTGCTTGAAGTTCCGGCCCGGGCCCGGGGCCCGGGTCATGGAGTGGGACTGATCCAGGGCGACCTGGGCCTGCCCGAGAATGGCGCTGGTCGTCATCACATCACCTCGATGTTGGCCTGCATGGCACCGGCGGCCTTGATCGCCTGAAGGATCGCGATCATATCGCGGGGTCCGACGCCGAGCGAGTTCAGGCCGTTGACCAGACTTTGCAGCGAAACGCCGCCGTCCATCATGGTCAGTTTCTTGTCCTTGCCCTCATCGACGTTGATCTCGGTGCGCTCGACGGTGGCGGTTTCGCCGGTAGCCGAGAATGGCGACGGCTGCGAAACCTGGGGGGTTTCGGTAACCCGGATGGTCAGGTTGCCCTGAGCGATGGCCACCGTGGAAATGCGCACGTTGTCGCCGATGACGATGGTGCCGGAGACTTCGTCGATGACGACTCGGGCCATCTGGTCCGGCTCGACCCGAAGCTGCTCGATATCGGTCATCAGTCCGACTACGTCGCCTTCGTAGTTGCCGGGGATCGCCAGCTCGACCGTGCCCGGATCGGTCGGTCGGGCCGCCGTGGTGCCCAGCAGGGCGTTGATGGCCTGGGCGATGCGGCGGCCGGTGGTGAGGTCCGGATTGCGCAGCCCGATGTTGATCTTCTTCAGCGAACCCAGGGTGAAGGGAATTTCGCGCTCGACGATCGCCCCATTGGGGATGCGGCCACTGGTCGGCACGCCCTTGGTGACGCTGGAGCCGCTCTTGCCGGAGGCGGAGAAGCCGCCAACCTGTACCTGACCCT
>JBKACM010000163.1:0-5682 GCA_046269335.1 Alphaproteobacteria bacterium
GCGGAAAAGGAGTTCGCACCGGCGCAGTTCGAGCTGGCCAGCCTTTATGCCAGAGGACGTGGCGTCGGCCGCGACGACCGCGTTGCGGGATCCTGGTTGCATCGGGCCGCCGGTCAGGGACATGTAATGGCCCAGTACAACCTGGCCGCTCTGTATGGCGAAGGGCGGGGCGTCCCGCAGAGTGACCGGGAGGCCGCCCTCTGGTACACCCGTGCCGCGGAACAGGGGCTGGCCAGGGCTCAAGGCAGCCTTGGCTATCTGTACTGGCAGGGACGCGGGGTGCCCAGGGACGAGGTTCTGGCGGGGGAATGGTTCCGGAAGGCGGCGGCGCAGGGATACAGCGAGGCCGAGTACAACCTTGGCGTCATGTATGCCACCGGAGCCGGGGTACCGAAAGATCCGACCCAGGCGGCGGTCTGGTACCGCAAGGCCGCTGAACACGGTGACACGGCGGCAGCGGCAGCCCTGGCCGTGGCTCTGGTGCAGGGCCAGGGGGTGCCTCGCGATCCCGCCTCCGCCGTAGACTGGTTCCGCAAGGCAGCCGAACAGGGCAATGCCGATGCGGCCATGGGACTGGGAATCCTGTATGCCGAAGGCCGGGGAGTCGGCCGGGACCCGGTTGCCGCCGTGGCCTGGTTGCGCAAGGCCGCCGAGGCGGGAAATACCGGTGCCCGGGTCAGGATCGGGCAGATGCTCCTCGAATCCGATGCGTCGTCCCTGGGGGAACGGATCGAAGCCGTCAAATGGCTCCACAAGGCGGCGACGCAGGGAGACGGCGTCGGCCAATACTGGCTTGGGTTTGCTTATCTGAAGGGGCTGGGCGTGCAGAAGAGCCGCTCGGTGGCCCGCCGCTGGCTGCGCAAGGCGGCCGCGCAGGGGGTACCGATGGCCAGGACGGCCCTGTCGGAGTTGGAAAAGACTCCCTCCGAAAGCGGAACGGGGGAGACCCGGATGGTCCCCCCCGCACGTACTTCCGAGTGATACCAGCGGTACGAGGCACTGACCCGTACCGCTGAGAGGCTTCTCAGATCATGTACTGACCGCCGTTGACCGACATGGTCGCGCCGGTGATGAAGCCGGCCTGGTCGCTGGCCAGATAGACCACCATGTTGGCGATGTCATCCGGCTGGCCGATACGGCCAACGGGGATCTTCGCCACCTCGGCCTTCAGCACGTCGGGCGGCATGGCGCCGGTCATCTCGGTCAGGATGAAGCCCGGCGAAACGACGTTGACGGTGATGCCCTTGCCGGCCGCTTCCTGCGCCAGAGCCTTGGTCAGACCGATCATGCCGGCCTTGGCGGCCGAGTAGTTGGTCTGGCCGAACTGACCACGCTGGCCGTTCATGGAGCTGATGTTGATGATGCGGCCAAAGCCACGCTCACGCATGCCGTTGATCACGCAACGGGCCGTGTTGAACGCCGAGCCCAGGTTGACGTTGATCACGGCCTGCCACTGCTTCACGGGGTCCATCTTGTGCAGGAAGCCGTCACGGGTGATGCCGGCGTTGTTGACAACGATATCGATGGGGCCGACGGAGGACTCGATCTCCTTCACGCCCGCCTCGACCGAGGCGAAATCACCCACGTCAATCTTGAAACCCTTGATGCCGGTTTCAGCCGTGAACTTCGCGATCTGCTCGTCGACCACGTCGCAGACGACGGTGGTGTGGCCGGCCGCCTTAAGCGCCTTGGCGATCGCCGCGCCGAGGCCACGAGTTCCGCCGGTAACCAATGCAACGCGTGCCATACTGAGAGTCCTCCATACTTGTTTAATGCAACGGTTGGTGCCTGAAACTGCCCCCCATGTTTTCCCGCATTCCCCTACGGAAGGGACGCTGCACAGGGGCCGAAAGCACCGCCCCGGTCATAGCACATGTGTAATGCAATTGCGAAGCACGGCGAGCGGTGGTGCGGTGCGGAAATCAAAAAAATCTTAATTTCGGCCATCAAATCCCGCGCTGACGAAATCGTGAAGCGGCTTCCGGCAATGAAGGCGTCACGCAGCCCTGTTTCCCGCTATAGTGCTGGGTCGTTCGGAACGAACATGTGGGCCGGTCTGAAAGGAAAGGGGCAGGGAGGGCGTGATGACACGGAGATGGCCTGGAATTCTGGGGCTTATGTTGGCTCTGCTGGCGGTGTTGCCACCGTTTTCGGCCCGTGCCGAACCCGGGTTTGCCGGGGTGTGGGGAAATTGGTGCGGTCCCGGTCACCGTGGAGGGGTCCTGGGGATTGTCCCAGCGCCGATGGACGAGCTGGATGCCGCCTGCATGCGCCACGACTTCTGCTATGCCGCGCGGGGCGAGTTCGACTGTCGCTGCGATTTCAATTTCCTGGATGAGTTGCGCCACATGCCCTACCAGAACCCCATGGCAGCCGAAACCGGACGGGCCATGTACGATCTTCTCAGCGCGATCCCCTGCGCCGGGCCGGAGGCCATGTGGAAGCCCGCCTACTTCATGGGACAGCTCTTCCGTGACATGGTGCATGGTGGCCCGGGACCCTGGGAGGTGCCATCGCGGATCGGCGACCTGTTGTCACGGACTCATTGATTCCGCGAGCTTTTCTCCGCTGAGGATGCAGTCGGCCACGGCGACCCCCCCCCGCCAGCTTCCCAGCAGGGAGAGACCAGGCAGAGCCGCCGTCAGCCGTTCCACCTCCGCCACCCGTTCCAGATGGCCCAGGGTGTACTGGGGGATCGCCCGGGACCAGCGGGTGATGCGGGTCATTTCGGGTAGTCCATCGACGGCAAGGGCACGGGCGAGGTCGTCTCGGATCGTTTGCGACAGAACCGCCTCATCCTGGGTTACGACCTGCGGGTCGGTGGCTCCGCCGATGAAGGCGGTGATCAGAACCCGGCCCTCCGGGGCGCGACCCGGAAAAAGGCTGGAGGAGAACAGCCCCCCCAGCAGCCGCATGCCTTCCCGCCTGGGGACCAGAAAACCGAAGCCGTCCAGTGGGTGGCCGACGCCTCCACGCCGCCATCCCATCGCCGCCGATACGATCGGGGCGTAGGGGATCCCCCGGAGAATCTCCGCCGCCCTGGGCACGTGGACGGCGATCAGCTCCGCCGCCGCCGCCGCCGGTACCGCCAGCACCACCCGTGGGGCCGTCTCCGCGCGCACCTCTCCCCCGGCCTCCCGCCAGAGCACCCGCCAACCGCCATCGCCGGCCGGTTCCAGCCCGACGACCCGCGCCCCCACCTGAAGACTGCCCGGCGGCAAGGCAGCTCCCAGGCTTGCAGGCAGTACGCCCATGCCCTCGTCAAAGGACACCAGACGACCACGGGGCAGGCCGGACGCTTTGGTGACCTTGCCCATGGCGATGGCACCCCGTATCAGGGAGCCGTGGTGAACTTCCAGGGCATGGATACGCGGAACCGCCGCCTGCACCGACAGACGCGAGGGATCACCGGCATAGACTCCGGAGACAAACGGCTCCACCGCGTAATCCAGGAATTCGCGGCCCAGGCGCCGGGTGACGAAGGCGGCAATCGTCTCCTCGCCAACCCCCCGGCCGATCCAGGGCTCGGCCAGCAGGCGCAACTTGGCCCGCCACGAGAACAGTTGGTTGGTCACGAACTGACCCGGGCCGGCCGGCAGGGCGCGCAAACGTCCGCCGCGCAGGACGTAACGCCGGGAGCCGGCAGTTCCGGCATCGATCCTCCTTGAGGAAAGGCCAAGCTGGTCCACGAGTCGCCCGAAGGCGTCCTCCTCCCGGCCCTCTTTCCATAGAATCGAGTTGGGGCCGGTTTCGCTTCGCCAGCCCTCCCGGATCTCGGTGCCGATGACGCCGCCAACCCTGTCATTTTCCTCCAGGACCCGCACGGAAAAGCCGCGACGGTGCAGAAACCAGGCCGCCGACAGACCCGAAATGCCGCCGCCGATTATGATGACGTTCTGGGACATGGGAAATTCCCCGGGAAGGAAAGAGGGTTAAGTCGACCCGGGGCACGCTTGCCGATCCGGACGATTGTTGATAACTATCACGCCGGGCGCGCAGGCGCCGACAGATTCCAGCATCAGGAAAACACTGCCCGTGACCATGCCCAGAATCAATCGGGGCCACCTGCTGGGTCTCGCGGCTTTCCTGGCTCTCCCCCTGGCGGTATTTTCCTCTCGCGGGATTGCCACCCTGTACAGCGTCTCGGCGGTGCTGCTCCTGCTCCATCGTATCTTTTTTTTCCGTACGCCGCCGCAGTTGCCACGTTGGCTGGTGTTGTGGTCCTGCCTGTTCCTGACGTTTGCCGGAGCCAGCATCCTGTGGTCGGTCAACCCGGACCAGGCCGGGCTGAAGACCCTGCAACTACTGGGGGGGACCCTGGCCGGTCTGGTATTGATGGATACGGCCCTGGATCTGGACAATCCGGAGCGGGTCACCCTGCGCCGGGCGCTGGTCGCCGGCATGGTCATGGGTTTGCTGCTGATGGCCTTCGAGACCTGGAGCGATGCCCTGGTGACCCGCCTGATGCTGGGCATGACTCACCTCCAGGAGGTTTCCTGGCCAACCGGCACCAATGTTTATTTCAATCATTTCAAGAACGCCTTCACGGTCGCGATTCTGATGGTCTGGCCCGCCGCCATCGCCGCCGTCGGACCCTGGGGCCGTATCGCCGCGTGGGCGATAGTCGCGGGGGTGTTGGCTCTGCTGCTGTGGTTTGCCTACGCCAACACCGCCCTGGTGGCGCTGTGCGTCGGTATCGTCGTCTTTCTGCTGGCCCTGGCGCGTTCCCGGCTGGTGGCGCTGGTCCTGCCAGGAGTTGCGGTACTGGCGCTGGCCGTCATGCCTCTGATCCCGCCTGCCCTGCCCGATCCGGTGGAAGTCGTCGCCAGAATGCCCGGGGTAAACACTTCGCTGCATCATCGTCTGGTGATCTGGAAGTTCGCCGCCGCCAGAATCGCCGAAAAGCCGCTGTGGGGCTGGGGTGTGGACGCGGCTCGGGATATTCCGGGCGGTCAGGCGCGGCAGGTGGTCGACGTGCCGCTCCCCGACCTGCCGCCGGGCCATGCCAGAAGGCTGGTCGCCGAGGAACAGATGCTGCCGCTGCACACCCACAACAATTTCCTGCAATGGTGGCTGGAGTTGGGAGTACCAGGGGCCCTGCTGGGAGCGTGGCTGATGGTCGCGACGGCACGCGGTGCCTTCCGCCTCAGGGATGCCGATGCCAGGGCCGCCGCCTTTGCCGCCATGGCCGTTGCCCTGACCGTCGCCAATTCCAGCTTCGGCGCGTTCCAGAACTGGTGGCTGGGGCTTCTGTGGCTGGTGGCCGCCCTGCTGATGGCGGTCGCGCCGCCTCGCGCCGGCCTGTCGGGCAGGAACTGAGGGATGGTTCCGGAATCGCGGGATCGGATTCTGATCCTGGGACTTGCCATCCTATGGGGAGCCTATCAACTGGCGGTCCTGCCCGCCACACCGGTGATCGAGGCCGATTCCGGCTCCTATCTCCTGTTCTTCCCTATCCGTACCGCCGGCTATCCGCTGTTCCTGCGCTGGTTCGGTGCCGAGGGGGCGATGGTCGCCCAGCCGGTCCTCCATGCCCTGGCCCTGGCGGGGCTGGGATTTGCGGTGCGAGCGGCGACGGAAAACCCGTGGCCGGCCCTGGGAGCGGTTCTGGCGCTTGGCATCAATCCCGAGATGAACAAGTACCACGCCCACATCATGACCGAGTCGCTGTTCGCGACCCTG
>JBKACM010000164.1:0-5608 GCA_046269335.1 Alphaproteobacteria bacterium
CTGACGGTGAACGAAACCAAGAGCGCCGTTGCCAGCGTCTTCGGCCGCAAATTCCTCGGCTACGCCTTCTGGGTCGGGCCGGGGAGCGTGGTCAAGCGACGGGTCGCCGACAAGGCGATCAAGGCATTCAAGGACCGCATCCGCGACCTGACGCCCCGGGTGACGGGGCGCTCTCTGCGCGCGGTGACGGAACGGCTGCGCAGCTTCGTCCTGGGATGGAAAGCCTACTTCCGGCTGGCACAAACTCCACGAGTCTGGCAGTCGCTGGATGAATGGATGCGCCACCGGCTGCGCGCGATCCAACTCAAGCAATGGCGGCGTGGGAGGACCATCTTCCGGGAACTGACGGCGATGGGCGCCAAACCCGATGTCGCTGCCCAAGTGGCGGCCAACAGCCGCCGCTGGTGGCGCAACAGCGGGAGACTCGTCCACACCGTCCTCACGATCAGGTGGGCAGACCAGATGGGCATGCCCAGACTCGCATAACCTCAATCCCTCGAACCGCCCGGTGCGGACCCGCATGCCGGGTGGTGTGGCAGGGGAGCGGACATCACGTCCGCCCCCTATGCCGATTTCCACGATACTGTCTTGTCGTTGCTTTTCATCAGATGATCTTTTCTGTTTTCTGGGCACCTGGGCACCTGGGCAACTACGAAACCCGAAGCTTGTCCACCACCAGGTCGGCCAGGGCGAGGCAGGAGGTCAGACCGGGGCTTTCGATGCCGAACAGATTGACCAGCCCGTCAATGCCGTGCTCGGTCGGTCCCTGGACCTGGAAATCGGCCGCCGGCGCGCCACGCGGCACGATCTTTGGCCGGATACCGGCGTAACCGGGCATCAGAGCCCCATCGGGAAGATCCGGCCAGTAGCGGCGCACCTCCCCATAGAAGTCGGCACTGCGGTTGGGATCGACGCGGTAGTCGATGGCCTCCACCCACTCCACGTCCGGTCCGAACCTGGCCTGACCCGCCAGATCCAGGGTCAGGTGTACGCCAAGGGCATCCGGCTCGGGTATGGGATAAATCAGACGCTGGAAGGGGGCACGGCCGGCGAGAAGGAAATAGTTGCCTTTCGAAAGGTACGACGGTGGTACCCATTCGGGGGCCAGCCCCTGGAAATGGCGTGCCAGATCCGGTGCCGACAGGCCGGCCGCGTTCACCACCTGGCGGCAGGCGAGACGGGCCGGCTGGGAACCGCCGACCTCCAGCACGATCCGGGCCTCTCCGCTCCCCCCCATCTCCGCACCCGTCACCGGGCTGTGCAGGGCGACCACGGCACCGGCGGCCTCGGCATCCCCCTGGAGCGAAAGCATCAGGGCGTGGGCGTCGATGATGCCGGTGGAAGGCGAATGAATGGCGGCTACGCAGGACAACGCCGGTTCCAGCGCCCGCGCGGCCTTGGCCTCCAGCCAGGCGAGATCGACGACCCTGTTGGCCAGACCCCTGGTCATCAGTCCCCGCAAGGCCTCCACCTGGGTCGTATCGGTGGCCACGATCAGTTTGCCACAGCGACGATGGGGGAGGCTGCGATCCTGGCAATAGCGGTACAGAGCCTCCCGTCCCGTCACGCACAGACGTCCCTTGAGACTGCCGGTGGGATAGTAGAGGCCACCGTGGATAACCTCGCTGTTGCGGGCGCTGATACCGGTGCCGATCGCCCCCTCGCGCTCCAGCACCACCACTTCCCGCCCCGTCAGCGCCAGGGCACGGGCCACCGCCAGTCCGACCACCCCGGCTCCGATTACCACGCACTCGACGTGTTCCATGGTCATCTCCCTCCTGAAACGCCGTCCCCGTGCGACCGTCGAAACCGGAACGCGAATGCGGGCTGTGGGTCTTCGGCAACACTAGGGCCCTTCGCCGGACGGAACCGGGAGGGAGCACCAAACTTTATCTTGCGCCACGGGGTGACTTTCAGTCAATTTCTGAGCGGACTGCGTAACCGCTGCACGCGGCTCAAACACATGATCATGGAATCGACGAAATGGGTATGGAACTGATCGAGCGCATCCGGGAGAGGGCATATCAGCTTTGGGAAGCCGAAGGGTGCGTCCACGGCCGGGATATGGAGTACTGGTTCCGTGCGGAAGCCGAGATTTCGGCCGAAGCGGCGGTTCCTCCCCCTGAGCCCGAGAGTGCGAAGGCTTCCCGGACCAAGGCCGCTTCCGCCGAGATGGAGGGCGGAGCCAAGCCCGTCGCGGCCAAGACGAGTCGGGCGAAGAGGGCCTGATTCGTCCGATTCCCACGGAGTGGCTTCACCGGGTGTCGGGTGGTGGGGTCAGGGGGGGGTCGGTGGTTTCCCGTCAGGTGCCCTGGGGGGCGGCCGAGGTCGTGGAAGCGGCGGGCTGTCGACGGTTCCTCTCGGGGCCCGGGAGTTCCTCTAGTAGCCTGGGTGAGTGTCGCCCCTGACCTCAGTCATCACCAGGATGGAAAGCAAAGGTATTCAGCCATGAGCCATCAAGCTATCGACGGTGCCGTTCTTTCGATTGTCAATTCCGATCATGCGGATCCCTTCTCCGTCCTTGGCATTCACGCCCTTGGGCCCAAGGGTGGCATGGTGATCCGGGCCTTTCTGCCGCACGCCCTCAACGTCGAGGTGCTGGACGACACGACCGGTCAGGTGATCGCCAAGATGGAGCGGATCCATCAGGATGGCTTTCATGTCGCGGAATTTCCGGACCGCAAGGACCGTTTTTCGTACCGCCTGCGGCTTCACTTCTGGGGCGGTGGCTCCATGGATGTGGAGGATCCCTACCGGTTTCCGCCGGTGCTGGGTGAGATGGACCAGTACCTGCTGGCCGAAGGGACTCACCTGCGCAGCTATGAAAAACTGGGTGCCCATCCGGGAGTTTTCGAGGGCGTGTCGGGTGTGACCTTCGCGGTATGGGCCCCCAATGCCCGCCGGGTCAGCGTCATCGGCGACTTCAACGACTGGGACGGGCGCCGCAATCCGATGCGGGTCCATCACAGCTGTGGCGTCTGGGAGATTTTCATTCCCGGCATCGGGGTCGGCACCAACTACAAGTATGAGATTCGTGGTCCAGGCGGCAACCTGATGCCGGCCAAGGCGGACCCCTACGCCTTTCAGGCCGAATGCCCGCCCCGCACGGCGTCGCGGGTCGCCGATATCAGCCGTTTCGACTGGACCGATCAGGAATGGATGAGCCGCCGCGCCGATCTCAATCGCCGGGATGCGCCGATTTCCATCTACGAAGTCCATCTGGGATCCTGGCGTCGCAACCCGGAGGAGGGCAACCGCTCGCTCTCCTATCGCGAGCTGGCCAACGAGCTGGTGTCCTACGTCAAGTACATGGGCTATACCCACATTGAGCTTCTGCCCGTCAGCGAATATCCCTTCGAAGGGTCCTGGGGGTACCAGCCCATCGCCCTGTTCGCGCCCACCAGCCGCTTTGGCGATCCCGCCGACTTCCGCTATTTCATCAATCGCTGCCACGAGGAAGGCATCGGCGTCATTCTGGACTGGGTGGCCGGGCACTTCCCCGAAGACCCTCACGGCCTGGGCTTTTTCGACGGCACCCATCTCTACGAGCACACCGACCCGCGTCAGGGGCGGCATGCGGACTGGGGAACTCTGGTCTACAACTACGAACGCTCGGAAGTAGCCAACTTTCTTCTGTCCAACGCCCTGTTCTGGATGGAGCAGTACCACATCGACGGCCTGCGGGTGGATGCCGTGGCATCGATGATCTACCTGGACTACAGCCGCAAGCATGGCGAGTGGATCCCCAACCAGTATGGCGGCAACGAGAATCTGGGAGCCATTGCCTTCCTGAAGCGCATGAACGAGATGGTCTATGCCCAGCATTCCGGGGTCATGACCATCGCCGAAGAGTCGACCGCGTGGCCGATGGTGTCGCGGCCGACCTATCTGGGTGGGCTCGGGTTCGGTTTCAAGTGGAACATGGGATGGATGCACGATACGCTGCGGTACATCTCCAAGAACCCGATTCATCGTCGGTATCACCATGACGATCTGACCTTCGGGCTTCTCTATGCCTTCCATGAAAACTTCATACTGCCCATTTCCCACGACGAGGTGGTACACGGCAAGGGCACCCTGGTGGGCCGCATGCCGGGGGATGAGTGGCAGCGGTTCGCCAACCTGCGCCTGTACCTGACCTTCATGTACACGCAGCCGGGCAAGAAGCTCCTGTTCATGGGCTCGGAGTTCGGCGAGCCGTGGGAATGGAACCACGACGGCAGCCTGCAATGGCATCTGTTGCAGTACCCGGTCCACCACGGTGCCCAAAGCGCCGTGCGGGACCTGAACTTTCTGTATCGTCGCACCCCGGCGTTGCACCAGAAGGACAACGAAGGTGACGGATTTGCCTGGGTCGATTGCCATGACCATGACCAGAGCACCCTTTCCTATGTCCGTCGTGGCCGGGAGCCCGACGACATCGCGGTCGTCGTCTGCAACTTCACTCCGATCGTGCGCGAAGGATATCGTGTCGGGGTGCCGATGCCGGGGCTGTGGGCCGAAGTGTTCAATTCCGACTCGGAAGTCTATGGCGGCAGCAACATTGGCAACGCCGGAGCGGTGATGGCCGAAGAGATGGGCATGCATGGCCATAACTGGTCGGTTTTCCTGAATTTGCCGCCACTGGGAGCACTTGTGCTTCTACCGGTACGGGACCGGTAGGAGTTCCGGCATGGCAAGAGGTCAGAGCTGGACGGTGTGGCCCGGCACCCCGGACCCGCTGGGGGCGACGTGGGACGGGCGCGGCGTCAACTTCGCGATCTTTTCGGCGCATGCCGAAAAGGTGGAGTTGTGTCTGTTCGATTCTCTGGGTCGTCGGGAAGAAGACCGGATCGTGCTGCCGGAGTATACCGAGCAGGTATGGCATGGGTATCTGCCCGACGCCAGACCCGGGCTGGTGTATGGCTATCGGGTCTACGGGCCCTATGATCCCAAGCGTGGTCACCGGTTCAACGGCAACAAGCTGCTGGTGGACCCTTACGCCCGCAACATTCTCGGCCGGATGACCTGGCATTCGTCCAATTTCGGCTATCGTCTGGACAGCGTCCGCCAGGACCTGTCGTTCGACCGCCGGGACAATGCCCGCTACATGCCCAAGTGTGTCGTCACCGCTCCCACCTTTCTCTGGCAGGATGAGCGACGCCCGGGAACATCCTGGGCCGACACCGTCATCTACGAGGCCCACGTTCTGGGGATGACGGCCCGTCATCCGCAGATTCCCGAGGCTCAGCGCCGGACCTTCAGCGGGCTTGCCAGCGAGCCGATCCTCAAGCACCTGAAAGAGCTTGGCATTACCGCCATCGAACTCCTGCCCGTATTTCCGTTTCTGGACGAACCGCACCTGACGGCGCAGGGTCTGAGCAACTACTGGGGATACAATCCCTACAGTTTCTTCGCACCGCATCCGGCGTACCTGAGCGGCAACTCTGTCGACGAGTTCAAGATGATGGTGCGCCGTTTTCACGAGGCCGGGATCGAGGTCATCCTGGACGTGGTCTACAATCACACCTCCGAAGGCAACCATCTCGGCCCGACCGTATCCCTGAAGGGCATCGACAATTACAGCTACTATCTGACGATGCCCGACGAGCCGCGCTATTACCTTGAC
>JBKACM010000165.1:0-5575 GCA_046269335.1 Alphaproteobacteria bacterium
GTCCCGGGGGGCGGGGGGAGGGGACGGTGGTGCCACCTCCTCCGGCCGTGGGGGGGGACGCCGCCGGCACTCGGTTCTGGTGGGATCGGTGCGTCTGCCCCTGACCCCGTTCGATCTGGTCAGCAAGATATTGATCGACCGCACGCCTATGCGCAGCCTGGAGCAGCAGTTCGCGGTACGAAGCGGGGGGCTGAGTGCGCCTTTCCGGGCCGAACTCAACCGATTCGATGACCTCTACGTCAAGGCGCGGCAGTCCGGTTTCCTCGACCGAAGTTCGGAAAACAGGGACATGGGGAACCGTTGACAGGTTTCGCCACCCCCCATAGGTTCGCCGGATCACGTCGCTTTTCAACGGACACGCCATGCCTGACAGCCTTGTTCTTGCCCTAGCCCAGCTCAACCCAGTGGTCGGGGCCGTCATGCCCAATCTGGATCGCGTCCGTGCCGCCCGGGACCAGGCTGCCGCCGGGGGGGCCGATCTCCTGGTGTGTCCGGAACTGGTGCTGTCGGGCTATCCGCCGGAAGACCTGGTGTACCGCCGTGCCTTTCTGGAGCAGGTGCGGGAGGCGGTGACGCGGCTGGCGGGGGAGACCGGGGACGGCGGCCCCGGCGTGTTGCTGGGAGTGCCCTGGAGCGAAGACGATACCCGTCGCAATGCCGCTCTCCTGTGCGACGGGGGGCGGGTCGAGGCGGTGCGATTCAAGCACCATCTGCCCAATTACGGCGTTTTCGACGAGGCCCGGGTGTTCATCCCCGGTCCTCTGCCCGAACCCGTGAGGTTTCGCGGCCTTCGACTCGGCGTAATGGTCTGCGAGGACATGTGGTTCCCGGACGTCGCCCACCATTTGGCACAGGGAAGGGCTGAACTTCTGCTGGTGCTGAACGGCTCGCCCTTCGATCTTGCCAAGCCGGAGCAGCGTCATCATCAGGCCCGCGCCCGGGTGACGGAAACCGGTCTGCCGCTGGTCTACGTCAACCAAGTGGGCGGGCAGGACGAACTGGTGTTTGACGGCGCATCGTTCGTTCTCGACGCTCAGGGTCGGCCGGCAGCCGGGCTTCCCTCGTGGCGGGAGGCCGTGGCCCTGACTCGCTGGTCCCGTTCCGGATCGGGGGGGTGGCGTTGCCTGGGAGAGCCCGCGCCTGTTTCACCACCCGACGCCCCGGGAGCGATCTATCAGGCGATGGTGCTGGGTCTGCGCGACTACGTGAACAAGAACGGATTTCCGGGGGTGATTCTGGGGCTGTCCGGAGGCATCGACAGCGCCCTCAGCGCGGCGGTGGCGGTGGATGCCCTGGGAGCGGATCGGGTGCTCTGCGCGATGATGCCCTCCCCCTACACCTCGCGCGACAGTCTGGAGGATGCCGCCGAGGTGGCGCGCCTTCTCGGGGTCCGCCTGGAGACCCTCTCCATCGAACCGGCCATGGGTGCCTTCGCCGCCATGCTCTCGGGGGCCTTTTCCGGTCGGACCGCCGACACCACCGAAGAGAATATCCAGGCCCGCGCCCGGGGTATTACCCTGATGGCGCTGTCCAACAAATTCGGCGGGATGGTGCTGTCCACCGGCAACAAGTCCGAGATGAGCGTCGGCTATGCCACTCTGTACGGCGACATGTGCGGCGGATTTTCGGTGCTGAAGGATGTCTACAAGACGGCGGTATTCGAGGTTTCCCGCTGGCGCAACGCCCACCACCCGGAAGGCGGGCTGGGTCCGGAAGGGCCGGTGATGCCGGAGCGGGTCATCGCCAAGCCGCCCACCGCCGAGTTGAAACCCAACCAGACCGACCAGGACACCCTGCCGCCCTACGCCGAGTTGGACGCCATCCTGAGCCATTTCATCGAAGGCGAGCTGGACGTGTCGGAAACCATCGCCATGGGCCACGATCGGGCCACCGTCGTTCGCGTCTGGCATATGCTCCACCGGGCCGAATACAAACGCCGCCAGGGTCCGCCGGGGGTCAAGATCACCGGGCGTTCCTTTGGGCGGGAGCGGCGCTATCCCATCACCAATGGCTACGATCCAGCCCGTTGAGGTCTGTCCGGAGACTTATACCAGTCCGAGATGAGCTTGACTCATCACGGTCTGGTATTATCGGATCTCTACGCCATCCGCACCACTTCCCCGTGACGCTGGCACTCGGCGGTGCATAACTCGACGAAACCATCGGTCACGCTTTCCGGCGGGCGCTGGCGGGCCGGGTCTTCGCCGGGGAAAGCCTGGGTACGCAGGCGGGTGCGGACGACACCGGGGTCCAGGAGATTGACCTTGACCCTGGTGTGGGTGATCTCGCCGGCATAGACCCTGACCAGCATTTCCAGAGCGGCCTTCGAAGCTCCGTAGGCACCCCAGTAGGGGAAGATGCCGTTGGTGACGCCACAGGTGACAAATACCGCCCGCCCAGCCTCGGATCAGGCCGGCGGCATGCATCTCCGCCGGTGAGAGCGACTTTACCAGCCACTCCAACGGGTCCCGGGTTCGCTTGGCGACCGTCTGTGGCGTGGGAGCCTCGGGCCGGGTGGCGTCGGGATAGCGGCTTGCCACCATCTCGGCGATGCGGGCGGCAAAGGCGGTGGCGTCGTCATCGCACAGGAGGCGGCCACGACGTTCCATCGCGAACTTGAGCCTGACCACCGGATCGAGGGGCGTTCCGGCCAACAGCGCACTGTGGAGAATTTTCTCCAGAACCTGGACGGGAACCGCGATCACGGCATCGTTGGCGGCCAGCCGGGGCGCACCCGGTTTCAGGGAATGGATGGTCATGACTTGGTCTCCGGATCGGAAATTGGGATTTCGACAGCAAACGGGACCACTCCACCACAGGTTTTCCCTTGCCCTGCGACCTCTGGCCCGGTTAAGTTCGAGGTATGAATCTGAGCATCGTAAAGATCGTGGCGCTGCTGGGCGCGTTCATGTCCACCGAGGCCTATGCGCAGGGCTACGGCATGCCGCCACCCTATATGCAGGGTGGTGGGCAGATGCCGTGGGGAATGCAATCCCCGGAGCCGGCCGCTGAGACAAGAGCCCCCGCCCCCCGCAAGGAGCCGGTAGCGGCTGCGGTCAAGCCAGCCGCCACGGCGGTGACGGCGCAGGTCCTGCCCCAGCCCCAGCCGCAGGTCCTGCCCGGTCGTGCCGTGGTGGGGTCCTGTGCTCTGCCGCAGGAGGGGTGTTACTGGACGGCAGGCCATGGCGGCACCATCGTGCTGCGCGTTCTCGGTGTCCTCGCCGTGTTTTACGTTCTGGCCCTTCTCCGTTCGCGCAACCGCAGCGCCATGCGACAGGCGGAAGCCGCCAACCGTCAGGCGGACATCGCCAACCAGCAGGCCAGGATCGCCAACCGCCAGGCGGAAGCGGCCCTGGAGTATCGGATCACCGATCGATTTGCCAAGGCGGTGGAGCACCTGGGAAGTGATCAGTTGCCGGTGCGCCTCGGGGGCATGTACACCCTGGCCAGGATTGCCGAGGACTCTCCGAAGCGGGATCTTCGCACGGTGTTGAACGTGCTGTGCGCCCTGGTCCGCTCCCCACCCCAGTGCGGCATGGCGGACACGTCCCAGGACGGTGTCCGCGCCGACGTGCAGGCGGCGCTGGACGTGGTGATGCGGCGGCTCGACTTTCTGCGCAACAATCACGTGGCCGATTACCAGATAAACCTGTCGCGGGCCGACCTGTCCCACGCCGATCTTGCCGGGACCGGTCTCATCTGGGCCGACCTGACCGGTGCCAATCTCTCCGGGGCCAATCTGAGCCGGGCCCGCATGCTGGGAGCCAACGTCGCCGGAGCGAAGTTCGACGGAACCCGGATCGACGGCGTCGATATGCGCGAGGTCACGGGTCTGGTGCAGGCCCAGGTGGACGCGGCCGTCTATTCCGCGGACAACCCGCCGGTCCTGCCGGGTGGATTTGTCCTGCGCCACATGCCGTCCGGAGAAGAGGGCGAGTCGACGGGTACGGCCGCCTAGATGCCTATCCCATGCTTTTGTGAGTCGCCCCCTCATCGTGCCTGACTCCGGGGAACGGCGCGATCCAGGTGCAGTTCCGTCCAGCCACGGGAAAGCCCCCGGATGCTGGCGATCTTCTCCCAGTCCTCCCGGCTGCGCCCAATCTGACGTAGAGTACGGTGGCTCATGGTCCGGATACGTTCCGGACTGAATCCAGCCACACCAGCGGAGTCGTTCTCCCGCACCGGGCTGCTGGTCGCGGGGTAACGTGTCCCGCAGCCAGGACAGCTTTCCGACCAGGCATGAACCCGGGCACAAAGGCGGCATCGCCGGGTCGTGGAAGGGTCCCGTTTCCGAATCCCCTTCTGGAGACACCACTGCCGATCCTCCTCCGGCAGTCCGTGAGTACGGCTGTTCCCGGCCAGATCGATGATGGCGGCACCCTCCTTGCCGGGAAAAGGACGCAGTACCCGCCCCACCTGTTGCAGGTACAACCCCGTGGACAGAGTGGGCCGAAGCAGAAGCGCGGTTCCAACCCCTGGGAGGTCCGTCCCTTCCGAAACCAGATCGCAACTGGTCAGGACCCGGATGCGGCCACCCCCCAGAGCTTCGAGGATCCGACGACGCTCGCCGTCACCCAAGGTGCCGTCGATGGCCTCGGCCGCCACTCCGGCAGCCTGGAATTCCATGGCGACATCGCGGGCATGGGAAACACTGGCGCAAAAGACGACACAGGATGACCCCGGAACCAACCGTTTGTAGCAGGCTACGGCGGTACGGGAAAATTGCGTGGTGTTGACGGCCTGCGCCAGATCCAACGGACTGTAGTCACCCCCACGACGCCGCACACGGCTCAAATCGATCCGCACCGGCGGCGCAAAAACCCGTGGCGCAGCCAGATACCCCAGATCGATCAGTTCCCGGATGCTGGGTCCCTGCACCGCCATGGTGAAGGTCTCCCCCAGCCCCCGGCCATCGCTGCGGAACGGAGTTGCGGTCACTCCCAGATGCTGCCCACCGACGGCGGCAATCAGGCGTCGCCACTTGCCGGCAACGACATGATGGGCTTCATCCCACACCGCCAGGTCCAGGCCGCCCAGCCAGGGCTGATAAGCCTCGAACCGGGCCAGCACCGTATCGATGGATGCCACCTGCACCGTGGCCCGGCCAAGCTCATGCCCTGGCATCACCAGATCATGGATAACACCGCTCCGGGACAGGGCGGTGCTGGCCTGATGGAGCAGTTCGCGTCGATGCACGAAAATCGCCACTCTGCGGCCCAGTTCCGTAAGAATTCTTGTCACTTGACTGAATACGATAGTTTTTCCACCTCCAGTTGGCAAAACGTACAACGTCCCTTTGTCTCCACGATGAAGACAGGCCAAAATCTCGTTGACGTTCCGAACCTGGTAATCGCGCAAAGCGTGCATTCCTAGATACTTTCTCCAATTTGACGCCACCACCACAATCGCGATAAGACGCGATAATGTCAATGGCGGAAATCGTGGAATAACGCGCTTTTTTCTGGTGCATCTGGCTGGTGACCACGCTGTTTCCGAATTACACTCCCATAAAGGGTAATTTTTCGTGTGTAAACGCGATTTTCCCTCTTGCTTCTGTCGCGAATTAACGCGAATA
>JBKACM010000166.1:0-5527 GCA_046269335.1 Alphaproteobacteria bacterium
GTTTGGAGTCATGGGGAGTGTGAGGGGAGCCTGGGAAACAGGAAACTCAGGCGACTGCCGGGCGTCCAGTGGCCGAGGGGACGGTCCTTGTGACTGAGAAAGACCAGGTTGCGACGCCGGGCCAGTTCCATGAACTCGGGCCGCACCCACGATGACAGAAGGACGGTGTCCTCGGCCAGAATTGCCTCGACCGCCGCGATGAAAGCGGCGAGAGGAGCCGGGTCGGTGCCGGTGTCATGCACGATCAGACTGCCCTCGCCGGGCAGGCCGCGTAGGATCTCGGCGGCATCGCCGTGTTCCAGCCGTCCCAGCCGGCCGGGAAAACGGTGGTAGAGAAAGGCGCTGTCGGCGGCCTTGCGGTCGATCCCCACATACTCGCCGGGAAAGCCGTCGGCGGCATTCCGGGTCAGGGCACGACAGAGGATCATCGCCCCGAATCCCCGGTCAACCCCGACCTCGATCACCCGCCGAGGCCGCAGCGACCGGGTCATCAGGTAGCCGGCAAGACGGCGGCCCGGCCGATAGTCCGGGTCGTGGGACCAGCGTTCGGGCGATTCCGATACTCCCAGACGCAGAGACTCCGCCAGTTCGGCATCGTTCAGAAGTTCCTCGCAGTAGCCCATTACGGTTTCGACCGCCACGCCACTCACGACCGAAACGGTCCAGCACAGTTCCTCCTGATTGAGTTTCGTGGTGTGATAGGTGCGTGGAGCGATATCCCTGGACGCGAAGGCCCAGACCAGGGCCATCCGAGGGGAAGAAAATGTGCCCGACCGACACAGAGCCAGCAGCAGCCTCGGGAGGACAAGAAGCCCCCGACCCGCCGGAGTTTCCAGGAGAAACCGTTTCACGGCGGGAGGTAATCTCTCGCGAAGGCTCACTTGCTTCCCCTTTTTCCGGCTGCCATGATACACCCTGTTCCTCCCGGTACCGGCGGGTTGCTCCGCCGTTGGCAACCTGTTACGGACCTAACAATGCATTTCCACTCAACCCATGAGTCAGTCGAGAAAGGCGAGCCGACCGTCCTTGCCATCCTGGAAACCATCTTCGCCGTTATCGGTTACTGGACCGTCGCCTGGTATTTTGACACCCATATTCATCTTCTTGTCAGCATCTGTGTCGCTCCGTTCCTTCTCCTGCGCTCGCCGGAATCGGTGAAGGAGGGGGCGGAGTGGTTTTATGCGTATTTGACCGATGAAACGGAAATCACCCGCACCGGCACACCGTGGCGATTCTGGGGCGTCGTTCTTGCTGGTTTTGCCACTTCCGCCACTGTCGCCTACTTTCTTTCGACATCCTTGCTTCAGGGACATGCCGGCTGGTCCCTGTTCTGGCACGTTTTTCTGCTTGGGATGTTAGCGGTAGCGGTAGCGGGAGTGGCAGCGGTAGCGGTAGCGGGAGTGGTATTGAGAGTGGCAGGAGCAGTGGTGGCGAGAGTGGGAATGACAGCGGGAGTGACAGCGATTACTATCGTGCCGGCTGTCTTCGGCTTGTGGCTTCGCTCTCTCTGGGTTCGCATTCTTGCAACCATTCTCCACCTGAAGGCAGGGTTTCTTGCCTTGCCTGGGAATTGGCACCATGCGCTAGTCGTCATCGACTTCATGCATCCGCCCGAACTGGTACCCGGACTTGAGTCCCAGGTACCCGGATTTGAGTCCCAGGCGGCTGTTCTTTCTCTGCGTTTCCACGTGAACAGAGTTCGCGGGAAAGAAAAAACGTTGTCTAAATTTCTCTCCGCTATAGCTATCCCGATTTTCTTCGCTCCCGCCCTATTCTACCGCTTGAGCCTAAAATCTACCTTCTGGCTGTATTATCCGCTTATCTATTTGACAAGCGGCGGGAAACCGCCCGCGGAGTGGACGTGGGAGGATGTCGATAAGCTCTACGGCGGTCGACTGGAATGGCTGCGCCGAGGTCTGGGGTTTATGGTGTTGACCAGCACGGTGGTATCGTCCTTTCAGTTGTTGGAAGCGCTGAGGCTCACCAGGGAATATCACAGCGCGCCGATGCTAATGTACCTGTTTGCGTTTGACCTGCGTCATTTGGCACCATGGCACTGGTTCGCTCTGACAGCCGCAGCCATCACGTTTATAGTGATTTTCCTGAGCGATGATGCATATCGCCCCTTCAGAATGGGCTACCGCACGGACCCTCCCGGAGAACGGCGCGTCCTCTGGCTTGCGTGGCTCACCCGGCTGCGGAACGTGGCCACCGTGATGGGATTATTATTGGCGGTGGGCTACGTGGTGGTGGCGATGGTCCCCATCGACCTTGCCCATCTACCCGGCGGTCTTTCGTTCCTGGTCTGGCTCTATGGGCCCTATCTGCCAGGAACGGCTCCTTGACTTCCGGCATTGACGGAGCGAACGTGGGGGCGGGAGGACGTCATGGTTGCTATTCCGTTCGACACGCTGAAATTTGTAGAGAAGCTGGAAGCCGGCGGCTTCACGCATGCCCAGGCCAAGGCGGCTGCCGAGGCTTTTGCCGAGGCTACCAGTCAGGAACTCGCCACCAAGTCTGATATCGCGGCCGTCCGGACCGACATGGAGATCCTCAAGCGCGATCTGACACTTCGTCTTGGCACCATCGTCGCCGCCGGGGTGGCCTTCCTGGCGGCCCTCATGAAGCTGCACTGATCCTTACTCTGCCAGAGGCGGTTCGTGGCCGGATAATTCGTTGACCGGCGGCGGTCGGTCGGGCAGCATGGATCGGTCAAATCAACCGGTCAGAAATCTCATGCGTGAAATCCAGGCTTCCGAGGCAAAGGCCCATCTCGCCCAGCTACTCGACGAGGTCGAGCAAGGCAAGACCGTCATCATCACCCGGCATGGTCGCGCTGTAGCCCGGCTGGTGCCGGAGCCGGGCCGCCGACAGGCCGAGATCGACAAGGCCATCGCCGACATCACCGCGGGACGCCGCCGGGCAGCATCGGTTACGGCCGAAGAGATCCTTTCCGCCCGCGACGAAGGCCGACATTTCTGATGCCGTTCGTCGTCGACGCCTCAATCGTCGCCTGCTGGGCGTTCCGCGACGAGGAGCATCCGCACGCCGACCTTGCCCTCAACCGACTGCGCCGGGATGATGCCGTGGTGCCAAGTCTGTGGTGGTATGAGGTCCGCAACATCCTGGTCGTCAACGAGCGACGCCGACGCCTCACCGAAGCCGACACCGCCGCGTTTCTGCGCCACCTCAACCGGCTGGGCATTGACGTCGATCCCTCGCCGCGCGAGGCGGATGTTCTTCGCCTGGCGCGCGTGCATGGCTTGTCCGTCTATGACGCCACCTATCTGGAACTGGCCCAACGCAACGGCATCGCGCTGGCAAGCCTTGACGGCGCACTTGTCCGCGCCGCGCGGGCCGAAGCCATCGCGGTGGTTGGTGTTGACGCATGATCATGTCGTCAGGCTTCGCCGCCTCAAGCGCGACCTGACACTTCGTCTTGGCACCATCGTCGCCGCCGGGGTGGCCTTCCTGGCGGTCCTCATGAAGCTGCACTGACCCCATCCCTGGGCCTCGCCCCTCCCCACCCCCGGGAGCAACGTCGGGCCACCGGTCCAGGCTGTTCTTTTGGGGGAATTTCCCATACACCTGCACAATCCCTGTGGCGATCTGACTTCCTTTCGGGGTATCGTGCCGGGGCATCTCCGGTATTGACCGTGATGACGTCTGTGTTGTTGTGGGGATTCGTGTGGGGAGGAGGCCGATGGGGGTTCTCAATCAGAACATCGACGTCAGCCGACCGGTAAAACTCGCCGACGGCGTTTTCTGGGTCGGTTTCGCGGACGAGCTTGGTCGGCTGCAATGCAATCCCTACCTGATCGTGGACGGAGACGAGGCCATCCTGATCGACGGCGGCAGCCGACCGGACTTCAGCACCGTGATGCGCAAGGTCCTTCAGACGGGCGTCGCGCCGGGGCAAATCAGCCACCTTATCTATCATCATTACGACCCGGACCTTTGCGGGTCGATCCCCAACCTGGAGAGCCTGATCGCCTCGCCCAGTCTGAAGATCATCTCCCACGCGGCCAACAACCCCTTCATCCGGCACTATTCGGTTCGGTCCGAACTGCTGTGCATCGAAAAAATCGGTGGCAGCCTGACCCTGCGGTCCGGCCGGAGGTTGAGCTTCCATCGAACGCCCTACGCTCACTCCGCCGGCAGCTTCATAACTCATGACGAGACCAGCGGCATTCTCTTCACCAGCGATCTGTTCGGCAGCCTGCCCGACCTGTCCAGGTGGGCGCTGTTCGCCGAGTTCAATGGGAAATGCCTGCATTGCGGAGCGGAGTGGCCTGAACCTCCGGAGAGTCCCTGTAGAGAAACGGGGACGCCCTGTCCCTGGAGCGGTTTTCATCAGTTCCACAGGCTGGTCATGCCCAGCAACAGGGCATTGCGGCACGCCATGGACGTGATCAAGGCCGTTGGTGCCTTGATGATCGCGCCTCAGCATGGGTCGATCCTGTATCGGGCCGAGGACATCGAGGCGGCCATCACCCAGTTGCAGGGCATGGATGGCATCGGCATCGACGGGATCGTCGGCGGGTGAGGGATCGACGGGATCTACGTCGGGTGAGGAATTGTCATGGGCACCATCGACGGCATTGAAAACATCGATTTCGTCCTGGAGTCGAATATAGGACGCTCCATCGGTACGCTGGTTTCCAGACTGCTGGAACAGCAGGCCCGGTTGGCCGACCAGGAGGTCAACCGAACGCTCCTTACCGAACTGGTGGGCCAGTTCGTGGAATCCGAACGCAAGCTTGCCGAAGCGCACGCCACGGTTCTGGCCATGTCCCGGACCGATGCCTTGACGGGAATTGCCAACCGCCGATGGTTCGACGAAACCCTGGCGTTGGAAATGACGAGGGCGGCGCGATCCGGCACCCGGATCGGTCTTTTGTTGATGGATATCGACTGTTTCAAGCTGTTCAACGACAACTACGGGCACGCGGCCGGGGACGAATGCCTGCGTCAGGTCGCCGCCGCGGTCCGTTCCGTTGTCGGGGAACCGCCCGACCTCACCGCCCGCTACGGCGGGGAGGAGTTGGTCTGCATCCTGCCCGACGCCGATCCGTCCAGGGTGGAATCGGTCGGAAACACGGTTCTGGATGCGGTTCGATCCCTCGGAATCCCGCACGAGTTCTCCAAGGCGGTGAACGTCGTGACGGTCAGCATGGGTGGCATTTCGGTGAAGGTCAGCGCGGAGTTGAGTGCCAGGCAGCTGATCGAGGACGCCGATCGCATGCTCTACCTTTCCAAGGAGGGCGGCCGCAACCGGTTGACCGTCCCCTCGTAAAACTCAAGGAAGGGAAGACGGCGGCCCCGGTATGGGGACACGCTCCCCTACAGAGTCGAGATCCCCCTTGACGGAATGGTGGGGGCGGGTGACCCTGTCCCCGGAAAGACTTGGGCGGAACGACGGCCGGTCCGGGCGTTTGCGTGCTCTGTTCGTGTGATACCAGACCGAGATGAGCTTGACTCATCACGGTCTGGGAATGGCGCATTGAGCGCCCGCGCGATCGTTCGC
>JBKACM010000167.1:0-5508 GCA_046269335.1 Alphaproteobacteria bacterium
TATGTCCAACGGGGTCTTGCATCCATATCATATCTGGCTTACCCTACCAAAGGCCTTTTTCTGAGGCAATGGGTGCGAAATGAAGATACACATAGACATTGACTGTACGCCCGATGAGGCTCGCTCGTTCTTTGGCTTGCCGGATGTGAAGCCTTTGCAGAATATTGTCATGTCCGAACTTCAGGAAAGAATGACATCAGGGATCAAGGCGGTTGACCTTGAAAGCATGATGAAGCTCTGGATGCCTGGGGGAATCCTGGGACTTGACAAGATGCAACAGCTTCTCTGGCCCCATGTGATGGGGGGAAAGCCGTCCGAGTGACAGGAACGAGGGGACTCGTCCCCTCGTGCTCCCCATTTTTTTCGATCTTCCAGAATGGCAACTTTCGGGGAGCGCGAGGGGCCGTGGGGCCCCTCGCCGGACTTTTCGTGCCTCACCCCTCCCGATCCTCAAAATGATCGGCGACAAGGCGATTCAGTAGGCGAATTCCAAAGGCCGTGCTGCCTTTCGGACAGGTGGGCTTGTCCTTTTTGGTCCAGGTCACGCCGGCGATATCCAGGTGTGCCCATGGCACGTCCCCCACGAAGCGCTTCAGGAACTGAGCCGCGGTGATACTGCCGGCTTCCCGACCGCCCCCGACGTTTTGCATATCAGCGGCATCGGACTTGAGCAGTTTATCGTAATCCTCGCCCATGGGCATGCGCCAGACCATCTCACCGGTGGCCTTGCCGGCATTGTTCAGCTTCTCGGCCAGGTCGTCGTCATTGGAGAACAGGCCGGCGTATCCGGAGCCCAGGGAAACGACGATGGCACCGGTCAGGGTGGCCAAGTCGATCATGAATTTCGGATTGAACGTTTCCTTGGTGTACCAGAGGGCATCGGCCAGCACGAGCCTGCCCTCGGCATCGGTGTTGATGACCTCGATGGTCTGGCCGGACATGGACGTGACGATATCCCCCGGCCGCTGGGCCGTCCCGGACGGCATGTTCTCCACCAGGCCGGCGATGCCGACGGCATTGACCCTGGCCTTGCGTCCGGCCAGAGTTTTCATCAGGCCGAAGACGATACCCGCCCCCCCCATGTCATATTTCATATCCTCCATGCCGGCGGCGGGCTTGATGCTGATGCCGCCGGTATCGAAGGTCACCCCCTTGCCGACGAAAGCGATGGGCTGGGCCTTGGCGTCTATGGCCCCCTGCCAGCGGAGAATGACGAACTGCGGATCATTCTCCGAGCCTTGGGCAACCCCTAAAAGAGCCCCCATGCCCAGTTTTTTCATCTGCTTGCGTCCCAGAACCTCCACCTCAATACCAAGTTCGGACAGCTTCCGCGCGGCATTGGCCAGGGATTCCGGGTAGATCACATTGCCCGGCTCGCTGACCAGATCGCGGGTGAAGAAGACCCCTCCGGCCACCTTTTCCAACGGTTCAAAAAGCTTTCGGGCCGTATGAACATCCCCGGTCAGAAGCTGGAATTTCTTCAATCCCGGCTTCTCATCGGGTTTTTCCTTGGTGCGGTACTTGTCAAAGCGATAGGACCGCAGGGTGAGACCGAAGGCGACATTGGCCGCCATCTCGGCGCTACTGACGGAACAGCCCTCGATTCCGTCGATCATCGCCGCCGCCGTCGCAACACCGGTGCCGGCGAGGTTGGCACAGGCAATACCACCAAACGCCTGCATCGAAAGCGCGGTAATCTCCTCCGCCTTACCAAGTCCAATCAACAGGACCCGTGAGACCTCCAGACCCGGAGGAACCAACAGAGTCAGAACCTGGTCTTTCTTTCCCTGAAACCGGCTGGCCGTCATGGCACGAATCAGGGCTCCGCCGGCGCGTTCATCGATTTCCGCGGCGGAAGGTGTCAAGACCCGGTCCTCAAGGATACCAACGACCACGGCACCTTCAACGTTCAGGGACGGCTTGGAAAATGTGATCTTCATGGAACTCCCCAGTAACAGCAAGCCTCGGCTCTATATTGCCTGGCGACCAGTCCGGAAACATTGTTTCTTCCGTTCAGGATACACGATATAAGATAAGTCGGGTTGGAGGAGACGTCTATCTTTGAACAGGTCCAGAATGCAGAAATCACTTTCGCGAAAACCCCACGGAATATTTCACCCTAAGGTTCTGATATACTGCACTCTCTGGCTCTGCGTGGCAATATTTTCGTGGAGTCGCCCTGCCTTGTCCCAACCGGCAGGTCCCCCGCCGGTCGGAGTACGCCAACCTGTCGTGAAATCGCTGGCGGAGTGGATGGAATTCACGGGCCAGTTCACGCCGCAGGCGTTCGTGGAAGTCCGGGCGCGGGTCAGTGGGGCCCTTACCGAGATACATTTCCACGATGGACAGATCGTCGCCAAGGGGGATCTTCTGTTCGTTGTGGACCCAAGACCCTACGAGATCGCCCTGGCCGTCAGCAAGGCGCACCTGGATCAGCAGATCGCGGCACTGGAGCTGGCCAAACGTCAGCTTTCCCGTGGTGGCGCGCTGCGACAGAAGGACGTCCTGGCCCAAAGTGACTACGACATCCGGGAACAGCAGATGCGGGGTGCCGCCGCGGCCGTCGAATCCGCTCGGGCCAACGTGCGCGAAGCCCAGCTCAATCTGGAGTTCACCCGAATCACGGCTCCCATCACCGGCCGGGTCGGATTGCACATGGTCAGCGTCGGCAACCTGATTACCGGAGGGGTCAACATCGCGGCTCCGACCTTGCTGACGACGATCATTACTCTGGACCCGGTGATCCTCAATTTCGACATGAGCGAAACCGACTTTCTGACCCTCCAGCGAGCGGCATCAAACGGCCAACTGGCATCGCTGCGTGATTCCAAGAACCCGATCCACGTCCGGCTTACCGATGAAACGGAATGGCGGCACGAAGGTTCCCTGGAATACGTGGACAACCAGATTTCCCGCAATACCGGCACCATCCGCGTTGGTGTCAACGTGCCCAATCCCAACCACCTGATAACGCCTGGCCAGTTTGGGCGGGTCCGCCTGGCCATGTCGGCCCCGCGGGAAACGATTCTGGTTCCGGATTCGGCCACCGTTACCGATCAATCCCGAAAGCTGGTCATGACGGTGAGCGACGACGGAACCGTGGTGCCCAGAGTCGTGACTCTGGGCCCGATGATCGACGGCCTGCGCGTGGTCCGGGAAGGTCTGGGGGCTGGCGAGAAGGTCATCGTTTCCGGACTGATGCGGGCCCGGCCGGGGGCCAAGGTCACTCCGACCCCCGCCGACGCAGAACCCGGAAAATAGGTCGGAAAGCAGGAAAGATGCGTCTGTCCCATTTCTTTATCGACCGACCGATTTTCGCCACCGTGGTATCGGTCTTCATTACCTTGATCGGTGCGATCGCCTATTTCACCCTGCCGGTGGCGCAGTACCCCGAAATTGCACCGCCAACCATCATCGTCAGCGCCAATTATCCCGGAGCCTCGGCGGAGGTGGTCAGCAACACCGTGGCCACGCCGCTGGAACAGCAGATCAACGGCGTCGACAACATGCTGTACATGTCGAGCCAGTCCACCGGCGACGGCAATTTGCGGCTCACCATCACCTTTCGTCTGGGTACCAATCTGGATACGGCCCAGGTGCTGGTACAGAACCGGATCGCCATCGCTGAGCCCAGGTTGCCGGAGGAAGTCCGTCGCATCGGCGTGACCGTGGCGAAAAACTCGCCCGACATGCTGATGGTCATCCATTTGAATTCCCCGGATGGCACCCGGGACCAGCTCTACATCTCCAACTATGCCACGTTGCAGGTGCGGGACGTGCTGGCCAGGCTCGATGGCGTGGGGGAGGTCCGGGTGTTTGGGTCCCGGGACTACTCGATGCGAATCTGGCTGGACCCGGAGAAGATCGCGGCGCGCGACCTGACCGCCGGTGAGATCGTACAGTCATTACGAAATCAAAATGTACAGGTGGCGGCCGGAGTGTTGAACCAGCCGCCGATGGCGAACCAGGAGGCCTTTCAGCTCAGCGTCAATACCCAGGGCCGCCTCTCCGATCCGTCCCAGTTCGGAGAAATCGTCGTCAAGGTCGGTTCCAATGGCACGACGACCCGGGTGAGGGATGTGGCGCGGGTGGAAATCGGGGCCCAGGATTACAGTGCCAATGGTTACCTGGACACCCGGCCGGCGGTACCCATGGTCATATTCCAGCGACCCGGCTCCAACGCTCTGGCGACGGCCGAGTCTCTGCTCGCCACCATGAAGACCCTGTCCAAATCCTTTCCCCCCGGCCTTCGTTACGATGTCGTATATAATCCCACCGAATTCATCGCCCAGTCGGTAAACAAGGTGGTGACCACCATTTTTGAGGCCATTGCCCTGGTGGTGGTCGTTATCATTCTGTTTCTTCAGTCCTGGCGGGCTTCGATCGTTCCGGTGGTGGCCATCCCTGTGTCCCTGGTGGGGACCTTTGCCGTTCTGGCGGCCTTGGGATATTCGCTGAACAACCTGTCTCTGTTCGGTCTGGTTCTGGCGGTTGGCATCGTGGTTGATGACGCCATCGTGGTGGTGGAGAACGTCGAACGCAATCTGCGTGCTGGTCTTGATCCCAGGGAAGCCTCTCACCGTACCATGGACGAGGTGGGCGGGGCCCTGCTCGCCATCGCCCTGGTCCTGTGCGCGGTCTTCATTCCGGCGGCCTTCATCCCGGGGATTTCCGGGCAGTTTTTCCGGCAGTTTGCCGTTACCATCGCTGCATCGACGGTGATTTCCCTGGTGGTGTCCCTGACCTTGAGCCCGGCCCTGTGCGCCTTGCTGTTCCGATCCCACGGGACGAAGGAAAATCAGGAGTCAGGGCAGAGTGGTGGGTTCCGGCCAGTGGCCCTATTTTTCCGGGGATTCAACGCCGGCTTCGAGTGGATCGCCGGCGGCTATGGCCGTCTGACCCGTCGACTCGCCAGGCTGGCGGTGCTGCTGCTGGTCGTTTACGGCGGCCTGATCGCCCTGACCGCCTGGCAGTTCCAGCGGGCTCCCACCGGTTTCATTCCGGAGCAGGACCAGGGATATCTGATCACGGTGATCCAGCTTCCACCGGGAGCCTCCCTGGCCCGCACCGATGCGGTGGTTCGCCGGGCGGCAGAAATCATGCTGGCGACGCCGGGGGTTGCTCATGCCGTGCCGTTCGCAGGCTTCGATGCCGCCACCTTCACCAACGCTTCCAATGCCGGGGCCATTTTCTCTCCGTTGAAACCGTTCGCCGAACGGGCGGCCCAGGGTCTCTCGGCCGGGCAGATCATGGGAAATCTCCGCATGCGGCTTGGGGCCATTCAGGAGGCTTTCCTTCTCACCATTCCGCCGCCACCGGTTCGGGGAATCGGTAGTGCCGGCGGATTCAAGATGATGATCGAGGACCGCCGAGGCCGCGGCATCGCAGCCCTGGAGGAATCCGCCAACGCCATGGTCGCGGCAGCAGGCCAGATACCGGGTCTGTCGGGCGTGTTTGGTCTGTTCAACACCCGCACCCCCAATGTTTACGCCGATATCGACCGGGTGC
>JBKACM010000168.1:0-5453 GCA_046269335.1 Alphaproteobacteria bacterium
CGTCGAGTTTGCGCAGACGCCGGGTCGTGTCCGCTGCATGTCGGGCGCGGGACGCCCCCAGTCCGAACGGAAGACGGCTGCCTGTCTCCGCCCATCCCAAAAACGCACCCATACGGCACACAATTCCCTTTAGCCCCCGGCCCCGTGGGGACACCTGGACAGATGGGAACTATGCCCGGACTGCCTGGGGGTGCCACCGTTCAGCCTGGAGGAGTACCCGGATATGCAGGGCAGGGGATTATAACGGAACTGCCGCCCACGCAGGAACCGGCTACGCTTGGTCAAGAAGATAAAAAGAATTTGAGAAGGGGAGAGAATCTTCTTCAACAGTTAGATGTTTTGGAAAGGTTCTATAAGCCAGAATATACCGGCTTATATGGCAAAGCTGGGGCAACAGTTGATAAATACTCAGGTATCAGTCCAATTCGCCGTTCCTGGCGGCTTTGCGCCAGGATCCGGTGCTGGCCCGCACCAAGTTGACCGGCGAGCCATGGGATCTCGGCATGGGCGGCTATCAGGTCGGTGCCTTCCCGGCCGGCTGGGCCGAGTGGAATGATCGTTTCCGCAACACCGTGCGCGGCTTCTGGCGCGGTGACCATGGCCTGATACCGGAAATGGCGACTCGTCTTACCGGTTCCAGCGATCTGTTCGGTCACGACGGGCGTCGTCCCCAGGCCAGCCTGAATTTCGTTACCGCTCACGATGGGTTCACGTTGCGTGATCTCGTGAGCTACAACCATAAACACAACGAAAACAACAAGGAAGACAACCGCGACGGCACCAATGACAATCTGAGCTGGAATTGTGGCGTCGAGGGCGAAACCGACGACCCTGGCATCAAGGCGCTGCGCACCCAACAGATGCGTAATCTTATGGCGACCTTGCTCCTGTCCCAAGGGGTGCCGATGATCCTGGCGGGTGACGAGATGGGGCGCAGCCAGGGCGGCAACAATAACGCCTACTGCCAGGACAACGAAATAAGCTGGATGGATTGGAGTCTTGACAAGGAAGAGGACCGGGCTTTCCTGGAATTCGTCAAGAAGCTAATCCACCTGCGCCGGACTCATGGCGTGTTTCGCCGACGGTTCTTTTTCCGTGGCGGGTATATTCCGGGTGCCGGCCTGAAGGATATCTGTTGGATTTCGCCTGCTGGGCGCGAAATGCGAAGCGAGGACTGGTCGTCCCCCTATGCCCGCTGCTTTGGGTTTTTCCTGGGAGGGGTTACGGGCGGCACGACGCACAACTCCATTTCCGGTGAGCACGACGCCCGGTTCCTGATACTGCTGAACGCCCACGACGGCCCCGTCGATTTCCACCTGCCGCCGTCCAGTCTGGGAACCCGCTGGAGCCGTGTCTTCGATACGGCTCGAACGGAACAGGACCAGGCCTCCGGGTACATCCTCGGCGTTGGGGTCTATCCTCTGGCGGGCCGGTCCATGGTGGTGCTGGTTGGGGATCGCCGCAAGAGGACAGAGGCCGTTCGGCGACGGTCGGTCCAGGAAAGCGCGACATCGCCACGTCCCAACCGGCGTGTCGAGCCGGCAGTGGAGGTCGAGGACGCCCAGACCCGGCAGTTTCGTATCCGCGTCCGCAGCACCAGCCGCACTAAAATAAAAAGGAAACGTAAATGGAACACAGGGAAGCCCTGACCCGGCTTGCCGACCTTGTCGGCATCGAACCTGCCTTCTGGGACATCTTCGGCAATAAGAACGAGGCCACCGATGAGACCAGACAGGCGCTTCTCGCCGGGATGGGTCTGTCTGTGGAGAACGACACGGCGATTGCGGAAAGCTTTCGTGTTCAGGATCAGCGCTCGTGGCGCCAGCCGTTGCCGGTAGTCGTGGTTCTGCGGCGGGGAGAAGCGCTGAGGGTTCCCTTGTCTCTCACCAGCGCCATGGCGGGACAAAGGTTGCGCTGGTCCCTGGCCGCCGAGGACGGGGCCGTTTTTTCCGGAGACGTCGGCGCGGCGGCTCTGCCGGTTACGGAGACCCGGGTCATCGACGGCCAGACCTCGGCCCGGGTCCATCTGACGCTGCCCGATTCCATTCCCGATGGCTATCACACCCTGACCCTTGCCGTCGGTCGGGATGAGTGGCAGGGCAAGGTTATCGTCGCCCCCAGTCGCTCCTACGTTCCCGACTGGATGGACCGGGGAGACCGCCGTTGGGGGATCGCCTGCCATCTCTATTCCCTGCGCTCTGCCGACAACTGGGGCATAGGTGATTTCACCGATCTTTTGCGTCTGGTGGAGGTGGCGGCCGAAATCGGGGCCTCTTCCGTCGGCGTCAATCCACTGCATTCCCTGTTTCCCCACAATCCACACCACGCCAGTCCCTATTCACCCTCCAGTCGTCTGTTCCTCAATCCCCTGTATCTCGACGTGACCGCCGTCCCCGAATTCGCCGAGTGCGACAAGGCCAAGAAGCGCTTCGCCACCAAGAAATTCACCCAGCGCCTGGAAGCGGCGCGCGCGACGCCACTGGTGGACTATCCGGCCGTGGCGGGCTTGAAGAGTGAAATTCTGGAGATGCTGTATGCCTGGTTCGAGGCCAAACATCCGGCTGGAGCCAAGGCGGATGAGCGTCGCAAGGACTTTGAGGCCTTTGTTGCCACCGGCGGACAGCCACTGAGGCGCTTTGCCATCTATCAGGCATTGACCGATGTTCACGAGGGCAGAACCTGGTCCATGTGGCCGCTCACCTATCAGAGCGCCGATACCCCGGAAGTCGAGGCCTTCGCCAGGGAGCACGAGGACCGGGTCGGGTATCATCTGTATTTACAGTGGGAAGCGGACCGTCAGCTTGCCCTGGTTTCGAAGCGCTGTGCCGAGACCGGCATGGCGATCGGCCTGTACCAGGATCTGGCGGTGGGCGTCGATACCCAGGGGTCGGACGTGTGGGGCAACCATCAGGCCTTCGCATCGGCCAGGGTCGGCGCGCCACCGGATCAGTTCAATGCCAAGGGCCAGGACTGGGGCACCCCCCCGTTCAATCCCATGCGCCTGGAGGAGACCGCCTACGCCGATTTCATCGCCGTGCTGCGCGCCAACATGCGCCACGCCGGGGCGTTGCGCATCGACCACGTGATGGCCTTGCAGCATCTGTACTGGATTCCAGCCCAGGGTGAAGCTACGGCCGGGGCCTATGTCCGCTACCCGTTTGATGATCTGCTGGGTATCGTCGCCCTGGAAAGTCACCGGCACAAATGCCTCGTGATCGGCGAAGACCTGGGCACCGTACCAACCGGATTCCGCGAGCGTATGACCCGGGAGGCGGTCCTGTCCTACCGGGTGATGTATTTCGAAACCTACCCCAATGGGCTGCTGATTCGCCCGGGAGCCTACCCGAAACTGGCCCTGGCCACGGCTTCCACCCACGACCTGCCAACCATCGCCGGTCACTGGCGCGGTAATGACGTGGGGCTGAAGGTGAGCCTGGGCCTGGTGTCCAAGGACCAGACGGCCGAAGTGCTGGCGGCGGACCGCATTCGGGATCGCACGCTGCTGGCGGCGGCACTGGAGGACCAGAACCTGATTGCCGGCGACTTCCCGCAGGAACCCAATCCCGACGACGAGACCCTTCGTCTGCTTATTCTGGCGGTTCATCGCTTTTTGGGTCACTCCGCCTCCCAGTTCATGATGGCCAATCTGGATGACCTGGTGGTGGAGACGACCCAGCTCAACCTGCCGGGCACGGTGATGGAGTATCCCAACTGGCGACGGAAGCTTTCGGTGGCCCTGGAGTCCTTGAAGGACATGGAGTATCTGGCCGAAAGCGCCATGGCGATCGGTGATTCCCGCAGTGGTCCCCCTTCGCCGCCATAGGGAAAAGAGGGGACGGGGAAGGACGGGGACCGGGTCTCCGCATTCCTTCGTTTCCCGTTATCCGCAACGATAGCTCCGACGGTTCATGCTCAGTCTCCGTCCCATTCTTCTGGTTCTCGGCATGCTGTTGACGACGCTTTCGTTCGTCATGTGCATACCGGCCGTGGTGGATGGCTACACCGGCCATCCCGACTGGAAGGTATTCCTGACCTCGGCGGGCTTTACGTTGTTCGCCGGACAGCTTCTGGTTCTGGGCAACCGTCTCACTCATTTCCGGCTGACCTCGCGACAGACCTTCCTGCTGACGGTACTGAGCTGGGTCGCGGTGACGGCGTTCGGGGCCCTGCCGTTCGTGTTCGCCCACGACAGTCTGAGCTACACCAACGCCGTATTCGAAACCATGTCGGGACTGACCACCACCGGTGCCACCGTGATCGTCGGGCTGGACAACTCGCCGCCGGGCGTTCTCCTGTGGCGTGCTCTTCTGCACGGTCTGGGGGGCATCGGCATCATCGTCATGGCGGTGGCGGTGCTGCCGTTCCTGCGGGTCGGCGGCATGCAGCTTTTTCGGACCGAGTCCTCGGATCGCTCGGACAAGGTCCTGCCCAAGACGGCACAGATGATCAATGCCATCATCCTGGTCTATCTGGTTTTGAACGTTCTGTGCATTTTGGCGTTATGGATTGCCGGCATGGAATTTTTCGATGCCGTCTGTCACGGTATCGCCGCCGTATCGACGGGAGGATTCTCCACCAAGGACGCCTCCCTGGCCTACTACGACGACGTCTGGTTCGAGTTCATCCTGATGGTGTTCATGGTCAGCGGTGCTCTGCCTCTCACCTGGTATGTGCGGGTGGTGCAAAAAGGCTGGACCGCTGCCCGCAAGGACAGTCAGGTGTGGGTTTTCCTGGGGATCCTGCTGGTGTCGATAGGGGTCATGACCGTGTGGCTCTGGCTTTCCAGCGGTTACTCGCTAATCCACGCATTGCGTCTTGCCTCGTTCAACGTCACTTCGATTCTGACCGACACCGGTTTCGTCAGCACGGATTACAGCCTATGGGGTCACTTCGCCATTGCCGGGTTCATGGTATTGCCGTTTATCGGCGGTTGCACCGGTTCAACCGCGGGAGCGATCAAGGTGTTCCGCTGGCAGATTCTGTTCCTGGCGGTGAAACGCCAGCTTATCGCCATGTTCCAGCCACACCGGGTGGTGGATCTGCGCTATAACGGTCAGAGCTATTCCCAGGACGTGATGATTTCCGCCGTGGTGTTCGTAGCCCTGTACATCATCTCGTTCGCTGTACTGACGTTGATCGTGTGTTCGTTCTCCATCGATTTCCTGACCAGCTCCAGTGCCGTTGCCGCCGCCATGGCCAATTCCGGCCCCGGTCTGGGACCGATCGTCGGCCCGGCCGGAAATTACAGCACCCTGCCGCCGGCGGTCATCTGGATCCTGAGTTTCGCCATGCTGTTTGGCCGGCTGGAGCTGTTCACCGTGCTGGTGCTGTTCAGTCCGCAGTTCTGGCGGGATTGATACCGCTCAGCGGATAAAGGGGTTATACCAGACCGAGATGAGCTTGACTCATCACGGTCTGGGAATGGCGCATTGAGCGCCCGCGCGATCGTTCGC
>JBKACM010000169.1:0-5403 GCA_046269335.1 Alphaproteobacteria bacterium
CTTCATGCCCGTCGGGCTCCGCCCCGGATACTACGCCCGGGGTGCCGGGGCCGCCGGGCATGAAGGCCATGCCGGCGTAGAATTCCCTGGCGGCCAGATTGTCGGCCGCCACCTCCAGCAACAGGGCCTCGGCCCCGGCACGGGCTCCGGCCGCGCAGGCCTCGACAATCAGGCGACAGGCCGTTCCCCGACGGCGATGCTCGGCAAGCACGCAGAGGGTGACCACTTCGCAGACATCGGCCGCTCCCTGACACAGAACGAAACCGGAGGGACCGTGCGGTGACGATTCGGCCAGAAAGCCGAAGGCGCTCGGCATGGAGATCAGCCGGCACAGCGAGTTGGCGTCCCAGGCCTCGGTGAAGCAGCGGGCATGCAACGCGGCCGCGACATCGGCGTGAAGCGGGGAGAGAGGGATCAATCCCGGGAAAACTGGCATGGGGTCGGTGAGGGGTGGGGGGTGAAATCCCCCGGCGTCGCGGAGGCGGTGAGATCGGGGGGGCGGACGTAAAGCGGATCGGCCGGCATCCAGTTCTCCTGCGCCAGCCCGGCGGCGATAGCGGCAACGACTCCGGCATCCGGGCCCCGGTCGGATATGAATCGCCAGCGGACCGCCTCCAGGGCGGGAAGAAGGTGAACTCCGTCTCCCGCCACCAGAACCGTCCCGGAGCCCAGGAGGTCCGCCAGAGACTCCAGAGGGGCCGAAGAGGGCTGGGTCAGGGGACGCAAGTCGTCAGAGAAAAGCTGGTGGTAGGGCTCCGACCGCCGCGACTCGATCACCGTCAGTAGAAGGGCCCCACGGCGAACGAATTCGGGGACCGCATGCGCCACGGCTTCGGTGGTGGTGATGCCCAGCACGGGCTTGTCGGCGGCAAGACCGATGGCACGCGCCGCCGCCAGGCCCACCCGGACGCCGGTGAACGAGCCGGGCCCGACGGTCACGGCGACGCGGTCAATCTCGGCGAATCCGACGCCAACGCCGTTCATCACCGAAACGATCATCGGAATCAGGGACTCGGCCTGTCCCCTGTCCATAGGCTCGTGCCTGGCCGACAGAACCACCCCTTCCCGCCACAACGCGGCCCCGCATCCGTTGGTGGCGCAGTCGATCCCAAGAACAATCACGGTCCTGCTTTCCCTCGCGTGTTCCCAATTGCTATCCTCGTGTCCCATCGTAGGGGAGTCAGTCCGTTTCGTCAGGAGTTTTCATGTCACTGGTTGAAATCGCGCCGCCGGTCTTCGACGTGTCCATCCATATGGCCTATGCGACGCCGGAAAATTTCACCGGCCGGCCCGTGTACGCCAGGCCTGGCTGTTACCTCCATCAGGATGCGGCCGCCCTGCTGGAACGGGCGATCCTCCTGGCCAAGCCGCTGGGACTGAAATTCAAGATCCTGGACGCTTTCCGGCCGTCGGAGGCGCAATGGGTCCTGTGGAACCATACGCCGGACCCGGACTTTCTGGCCGACCCTCGCCGGGGCTCTCCCCATTCGCGGGGAGTGGCGGTGGACCTTACCCTGATGGATGGCGATGGACGGGAGTTGGAGATGGGGACACCCTTCGACGCCTTCACCCCCCTGTCGCATCATGGCTGCACCGACATCGCCGTGGAGGCCCAGCGCAACCGCCTCCTCCTCATGGGACTGATGACAACGGCGGGGTGGGATTTTTATCGCAAGGAATGGTGGCATTATCAGATGTTCGATTCGCGTCGTTATCCGGTGCTGGACGACGCCGTTCTGAGTCCCGGCATGATGGGAACGGCATGAGGGGGGGGGCTTTGGGGTCTTCTCCTCATCGGACTGACGCTTTTGGGAGGGAAGGCCTGGGCCGAGGGGACCGATTCGGCGGTGGTCCTGATGTACCACCGGTTCGGAGACAGTCCCAAGCCCTCCACCAACATCGGTCTGGAACGGTTCGAAGGTCACCTGCGGACACTATTGTCGGGAGGCTACCATGTCCTTCCCCTGTCCCAGATCGTCGCCGCGCTGAAGGAAGGGCGGCCGCTTCCCGATCGCACCGTGGCGATCACCCTGGATGGGGCTACCGATTCAGGATATCGGGAAGCCTGGCCCAGGTTGAGGGCCGCCAAACTGCCGTTCACGGTGTTCCTGTCCACCGACGAGGTGGATGCCGGGGCCAGGGGATTCATGAACTGGGACCAGGTACGGGCCATGGCCAAGGCCGGAGTCGATTTCGGCGTTGCCACCTGTTCCCATTCCCATCTGCCGGCTCTGAAGGTGTCGGAGGCGCGGGAGGACATCGCCTGTGGCCTGCGGCGTTTTGAACAGGAGGTCGGGATTCGCCCGTCGCTGTTCTCCTACCCCTACGGAGAGGCCAGCCGAGAGGTGGTGGCCCTGGCGCGAGAGGCCGGGTTCCAGGCGGCGTTCGGGGATCACTCAGGACCCATGTCCCGAACTTCCGATTTCCATTTCCTGCCGAGATTCCCCATGGATCACAGCGTCGGTCCCGGCCGGATGCTGCTGATCTTCAACAGCCTTCCCCTGCCGGTGGAGAACGTCTCTCCCGCCGATCCGGCTCCGGGTACCAATCCGCCGGAGGTTGCCTTCACGGTCGGAGAGGCGGCCGGTTCACTGGAGGCGCTGTTCTGTTATGCCTCCAACGGCGGTGACGTGCAGGTGATTCGGGAAGGGCGACGGGTCACGGCACGACCGTTAAAGCCCTTTCCTCCGACGCGAGGCCGTCTCAACTGCACCCAACCCCCGACCTCGGGGCGCTGGCGGTGGCTTGGCCAGCAATTCTATTTCCCTGCCCTGCCGAGCCATCGACAGGATGGCGCTCCTTCCTCAACGGGCGGGTAATGCCAACGGTCGGAAGAGTCAACGCTTCCGATCGTTGGCACAAGATTCTGGTTTTCGTCCGATTGCTTTTGACCCCGCCCGAATTGGCCTTCCTGTTTCGCACGTTCCTGCGTATGATCGTGGTGTGCGGCAGGTGCCTGCCCCGTTTGTCTGAAGGAGTCAGGCGTGACGGTTGGGCTGTGCCGCTGGGGGACGCGGTGACAGGGCTGTTGTGTCCGGGGCGGATGGTTCCGGGCGCTGGTTGCGTGGAGACGGCGTCGTTGGGTCGATGCGTGCGGTGGGCCTTGAGGTTTAGGTCCGCGGTTGCGCGAAGACGGAATTTTGGATGGATTGGGCGACTCGGGAATGGCTTGGAAGCGTGACGACACTCGGAACCCCGGCAAGTTTGGCCATCGCCGCCGGGACGAATATGGGGATATGGGATTTGATGCGCCTTCGCCACGGCGGAGCGACAGGGCGGCCCCCGCGTCGGGCGGTGGCGGACCTTCGGTGACGGCGACCGTCAAGTGGTTCAATCCGACCAAAGGCTTTGGCTTCGTCACGCCTTCGGATGGTTCCCCGGATGCGTTTCTTCACGTGTCCGTGGTGTCCCGCGTCGGGCATGAGAGCCTTCCGGAAGGTACCGTCATCGAGTGTACGATGCGTCCTGGTCCGAAGGGCCCCCAGGTGGATGAGATCCGCAGAGTCGTGGAGATGGGGACGCAACCGCCACGGTCCGAGGGCGGGTTCTCCCGTTCGGGCGGAGGCGGAGGCGGAGGCGGAAGCGGGGGTGGAGGCGGAGGTGCAGCCGCCACGGTTGAGGGAACGGTGAAATTTTTCAACATCGAAAAGGGGTTTGGCTTCGTTGGCCCCGACGATGGGGGAAAGGATGTGTTCGTTCACATATCGGCGCTTGAACGTTCCGGGATAGGACACCTCCAGGAAGGTCAGCGCGTGCGGCTGACGACGACCATGGGACAGAAGGGACCACAGGCCGAGAGGGTCGAGGTGGTCTGAACGGGCGAGACCCCGGCCATCCCGCCCAACCGGGAGGGTGGCCGTAGGGGCCTGTTCCCGCGCTCGCCAGCGTCTGAAGTGCGTGGATGAATTCCGGTGCCTGGACGGTGCGTGTCGGATTCGGCTTCATGCTCTGGGGTGAGTGGCTGGTCAGGATCCGGCTCCCCTAGTTCGGGGACATGTTGTGCGTCGGGCTGCGACGCCTCTCTGTTGATTTCACGATGGCGGTTGGGCAGACGTAATGCTGTTTCGGAAGACGCCCGTGGTCAGACCGGGCGACCGTTTCGTCAAGTGTTCCGACATGACGAGTGTGGTTTGGGTTGTCGATGGTCTGATCGAACGCCCCGGGTGTCCGTTGCACGTCCGACTGTTCAAGGAGCAGTCTCCCGTCGAAACGATCACGGTGGCCGTGGCGGCGCTTGGTGACCCCCAGTATTTCCGGGCGGCATGCGGGGATGTTCCGTAGACCCGGTTTGTGTGGTTTCATCCTTTCCGGATTGAGACGTCAAAGGAATAGCGAGAATCGTCCAGATGCCTAAAGCTCCTGGAAGACCTGCCGATTATGGCCGTCAGATACTGCGCCACCTTTGTCTGTGCGGCGGGCGGGCGCGTCAGTCCGATGTGTGCGAAGTGATCGGTATTGATGCCGGGCGCCTAGGGGCGCTGGTGGCTGGCCTGGTTCACAACGGGTATGTACGGAGGGAAACAACCGAGAACGGGGTCGAGGTGGCCCTCACGGAATTGGGTAGTCGCTGGGCCGTTAGTCAGGGGATTCGCGTCTCCGGAGAGACCCAGGAGTCGCCGTTGGCGGCCCCGGATGCCGCCGCCGCACCGGCACCCGTGAGAGAGCCGACGACCGTCGGAACTGCGCTGCTGTCTTCCCCTTCACGGCCGCTGCCGGTGCGCCGGGAAGCGGGCTGGCTGGACCCGCCGCGACAGGGTTCCGCCCCGACACCGTCGCCCCAAAAGGCCGGTTCACCTTCCCTGCGCGCGCAACATCTTCGCCGTGACTTCTCCCGACCGGAGGCCTGTCGGTCCGATCCGTTTCGGCGCGAGCCGCCGCGTCGAGAGGACAGCCGGCCCGAGATGACCCGTCAGACTCCGTCCCAACGCGAATCTTCCCGGGCTGGGGTATCCTGGCCCTCGTCCGCCGTGCCCCCGGAATCCTCCCGCCAACCCCCACCCCACCGGGAGGTTCCCCCCCGGCCCGACCTGGTTCATCAGGCAGCCCCCTCCCCTCTCCCCCAGACCCCATCCCTGCCGTTGCCAACGCCGATACCAACGCCGATACCAACGCCGATGCCGATGCCGATGCCAACGCCGGCGGCCACAGAGGGGACGCCGGAGAAACCGGTACGACAAAGCCGCAGACTTCCTGCACAAAGAAAGAACGAAGAGACCAAGACAGACGAAAAGCAGGCCGACGCCGCTGCTGCTGCGGGACACGACATAACCGTCGACGAAAACGGCTTTGTCACGCACATCAATGGAAAGTGTATTTTCTAGATCAAGTATTATACCAATCCGCGTTGATCGTGACCGATCAACGCCCTCAATCGCCGGCGGGGCCGTCCGGCCCCTTGGCTTG